>WRLJ01000018.1 GCA_009777685.1 Oscillospiraceae bacterium
GGAAACGACGATTGCCAACAACGCCCGCATCAACACCTTCGTCCGTGAGGACTGGCTGAAGGCCCTCAGCCTGCCGGAGCCGACCACAAAGCAGGAGTTTGAGGACATGCTGGTCGCCTTCCGCGACAACGCCGACCTTCTGCTGGGCAGCGAGGCCAACCGGATGATCCCGTTCAGCATGAGTGACGACGTGGGCTGGCAGACCAATAACCTGCTGATCTCCTTCGCGCCGGACGGCATCTCCCAGAGAGACCGCTATGTGTACGGGTACGACGACAGGCAGCTGCTGTGGCCGGGCAACAAGGAAGGCGTCCGCCTGCTGAACAAGTGGTACAACATGGACCTGATCTATCCCGAATTCGCCCTGGTTACCGGCAGTGACTCCACGGTCACCGACCTGGTAAACGCCGGCTATGTAGGCGCGTACCTGGGCAACTGGGATATCCCCTACCGCGGCACGAACCCCGCTCAAATCGTCCTCCAGCAGCAAAGAGGGGAAGAGGCCGCCTTCATCGCGGTTGATCCCTTTGAGAACGACGCCGGGAACAAGGTAAAGGTCCTGGGCGGCGCGTTCGACCGCAAAATCTTCTTCCCGATGACCAACGACGAGCCGAAGGCGTCGATCTTCTACGTCGACTTCCTCTCCCGCCCCGAGGTCATCCAGTTCCTCCAGCTCGGCATCGAGGGCGTCAACTATGACATCGTGGACGGCATCCCGCATGTCAAGTCGGCGGTCGCCACGCTGAAGGACGACGAGGGCAAGGACGTTCTGGGCGAAGACGGAATGCCCATCATCATCGACGACACCAACCGGCAGTATATCATCAACTCCCCGCAGAACATCGACTACACCCTGCCCATCAACGGCTATTATCCCGAGGGGCTGACCGCCGCCGTCACCGCGACGAGCTTTGTCGGCATCGACCCGTCGTACATCCTGAGGGCGCTGGAGAAAGCCCGGAACGACGGACTCCCGGGATTGAACCTCAACATCGGCGAGATCCCCTCGGAAGCCGGTGTGGCCGCGGTGCTGCGTGAGAAGCGCAACACCCTGTACGCCAACGCGATCCGGGCTACCGTCGACGGGTTCGACAAAGCCTATGACGACGGTCTGGCGGAGTATATGGCCAACGGCGGCCAGGCGATCATCGACGAGCGCAGAGCCGCGTATGACCGCGCTTTCGGAGCCGATTCCGACTGATTTTCAGCCATTGCCGGCTCAAGGACCCGCCCGCTGAGGGCGGGTCCTTCCCTGAGAAATCGGCAAAACGTGTCGAAATTGTGAATTATGTCAATCCGGCCTTGAAAAAAGCAAGAAAGTCCTGTATACTGAAATATAGTGTCTTTGTCGTGGGTAGGAGGCGATGTTATGTCAAGCAGACTGTTTCAAAATGTGATCCTGCAAATGCGGGAGGTAACCGGCCGCGTGGTTGGCGTGATCAACGGCACCGGAGAGATTGTGGCCTGCGCCGCCATCGAGCGGTTGGGCACGCATCTGGAGAGCGGCCTGCCGGCGGTGGCTTCGTCCGCGGAGCCTCCCAGAGCCGGCCGGGGATACACCTTCAAGCCGCTGGCCGGCAACTCCGCGAGATTTGAGTACGCCGTGTTTGTCGAGGGCGAGGACGAAATTGCCGCCACGCTGTGCGGGATGGCGGCCGTCGCGCTGAACACGGCCAAGTCCGGCCATGATGAAAAGCATGACCGCGCCACGTTCATCAAGAACATTCTGATGGACAACATCCTGCCGGGCGACATCTATGTGCGCAGCCGTGAACTGCATTTCGAGGGCGCCGCGTCCCGCGTGGTCATTTTGATCCGTCAGGTCGGCGCCGCGGAGCTGGCCGTCGTGGACGTGGTGCAGAGCCTGTTTCCGGAAAAGCAGAACGACTTTGTGATCTCCCTGTCCGAGGAGGAGGTCGCGCTGGTCAAATCGCTGGCCGACGGGCGCATCGAGACGGAGGACCTGCTCAAGCTGGCCGCCAGCATCGAGGACACGATCAAGAGCGAGCTGACGGTGCGCACCGTAATCGGCATCGGATCGCCCGCCGTACACCTCAAGGACCTGGCCACCTCCTATAAGGAGGCGCAGGTCGCCATCGAGGTCGGAAAGGTCTTTGATACGGACAAGACCATCCTCAACTATGAAAACCTCGGCATCGGCCGGCTGATCTACCAGCTGCCCACGACGCTGTGCGAAATGTTCCTGGCCGAGGTCTTTGAAAACAGCGCCATCACGGCGCTGGACCGCGAGACCCTGGATACCATCCACTCCTTCTTTGAAAACAATTTGAACGTCTCCGAGACCTCCCGCAAGCTGTTTGTCCACCGCAACACGCTGGTTTACCGGCTGGAAAAAATCAAACGGCTGACGGGCCTCGATCTGCGCGAGTTTGACCACGCCATCACCTTCAAGGTCGCCATGATGGTCAGGAAATATCTGATGTCGAGGGAAATGACGTACTAGAGGAGATACCTTATGGTTCGGCTCATTGACGTATACAAGGCCTATGAAAACGGTTCAAAGGCGCTCAAGGGCGTGACCATGCGCATTGACGACGGGGAGTTTGTTTTTCTGGTCGGGCCTTCCGGCTCGGGCAAGTCCACCGTCATCAAGCTGATGACCGGCGAGATCCGGCCCACCGAGGGCAAGGTGCTGGTCAACGGCTACAATGTAAATACCTGTAAGACCAGCGATATCCCGCATCTGCGCCGCACGCTGGGGGTCATTTTTCAGGATTTCCGGCTGATCGAGAAAAAAAGCGTCTATGAGAATATCGCGTTTGCCATGCGCGTGGTCGGCGCCTCGCATAAGGAGATCAAGCTGCGCGTGCCCTATGTGCTGGAGCTGGTGGGCCTGAGCCATAAGGCGCGGCGCAGGCCGTATGAGCTGTCGGGCGGCGAGCAGCAGCGCGTGGCCATCGCGCGCGCGCTGATCAATAACCCCCGCGTCATCATCGCCGACGAGCCGACGGGCAACCTCGACCCCGCGCGCAGCCTGGAGATCATGACGCTGCTGGAGCGCATCAACGCGCTGGGGACCACGGTGCTGGCCGTGACCCATGAAAAGGACCTCGTCAACCGCTTTGCCAAGCGCGTGATTGCCATAGACGGCGGGAAAATTATCGGCGACCGTACAGGTGGGTACTATTCTTATGAAAAAACGTAGACGGAACGCGGGCGGCTTTTCCTATTTCCTTGTCGAAGGCGTGCGGGGCATCTTCCTGCATGGTTTTACAAGTTTTGCGGCGGTGGGCGTGATTGTGGCCTGCCTGCTGATTATGGGCAGCTTTGCGCTGCTGGCCGTGAACATCGACGCGATGATCCGGGAAATCGAGCAGTCCAGCCAGATCGTGGCCTTTATTGACGAGGAGCTGACCGACGCCGCGGCGCGCGGCATCAGCTCGAGGTTTCCCCGCAAGGCGCAGGAGAACATCAAAAACAGCGAGTTTGTCAGCCGCAGGGACGCGCTGGATGAATTCGCCGGAAGCCTGGAGGAACGCTACCAGCGTATGCTGACCGGCTATGACGACAACGACTTGCTGCGCCACCGCGTCGTGATTACGCTGATGGACATTACGCGCATCGAGGAAACCATTGAGCAAATCGAGACGGTCGAAGGCGTGGCGTGGGTTCGCAGCGATCAGGAAACCGCCCGGGAGCTGGCGACCGTGCGCCGCGTGGTGGAGGCGATTTCCGCCGCGCTGATTGTGATTCTGCTGCTGGTCAGCGTGTTCATCATCGCCAACACCATCAAGCTGGCGACCTTTGACCGCCGCGAGGAGATCGGCATCATGCGCATCGTCGGCGCGACCAAGGCGTTTGTCCGCTGGCCGTTTGTCGTGGAGGGGGTCCTGCTGGGCCTGTGCGCCTCCGTGACGGGCTTTTTCGCCCAGGGCGCGCTGTACTCGTGGTTTACCGGCAGGGTGCTGGGGACCATCGCGCTGCTTGACGTGATTCCCTTCTCCGAGCTGATGATCCCCATCGCGTTCGCGTTTGTCCTTGTCGGATTTCTGGTCGGCGTGGGCGGGAGCCTGCTGACGATCCGGAAGTTTTTGCGGGTATAGAAATACGGCCCCGGCGTCCCCGCCGGGAGCGGCTTACATCCGGGAGGCGATCCACCTTGAGAAAAAAACGCACCAAAAAACAAAAAATCGCGATGGTGATTGCGCTGGCGCTGGCGGCGCTGATGGTTCTGCCTATGATTATCAGCGCGCTGATCCCTCCGGCCGAAGCGGCGGTCACGCAGAAGGACATCGACAAGCGCAAGGAGGACCAAAAGCACTATCAGCAGCAAAAACAGGCGCTGCAAAACCAAATCCGGCAGCTGAGAAACAGCAAGGACAAGGTCATTGAGCTGAAGGCCGCCCTTGACGAGCAGATTGAGCTGATTGAAAAGGAGATTGAAAACAACAAGCTCCTGATCGACGATCTGAACATACGCCTCAATCAGCAGCAGGAAGAGCTGGAGCAGGCCAGAGAGCGGGAGAGAGAGGTGCTGGAATTCTTCCGCCTGCGCCTGCGGGCGATGGAGGAGGCGGGCAGCGTCTCGTTCCTCGCCGTTCTGTTCGAGGCGGCCAGCTATTCGGAGCTGCTGGGCCGAATAGACCTGATCAACGAGGTCATCGCGGCCGATGAGCGCCTGATGGACAGCCTGGCCCAAACGCGCGAGGAAATCGAGGAAGTCAAAGCGCTGCTGGAGCAGGATAAGGCCGACCAGTTTGAGGTCAGGAAGGAGCTGGCCGCCTCGCAGGCGGAGCTGGCCGCGCAGTATGACGAATACGACGCGCTGATCGCGGCGCTGAACAAGGATACCGCCGAGACCGTGAAGGCCCTTGAGGACGCGGAGAAGGCGGAGCAGCAGGCGCAGAAGGATATCGAAAACCTCATGGAGCAGCGCCGGAAGGAGCTGGAGGCCCAAAAAAAGAGGAACGAGTATGTCGGCGGGGAATACCTCTTTCCGGTCCCGGGCTATACGGTCGGCTCCGGCAGCGACTATCAGTTCGGCTGGCGCATCCATCCCATCCTGAAGCGGCAGAGCTTTCACGGCGGCGTGGATATCCCCGCGCCGTCCGGAACGCCCATCGTGGCGGCCAACAGCGGCACGGTGATCATCGCCGCCAAGCACTCCAGCTATGGGAATTATGTGGTCATCGACCACGGCGGGGGCCATGCCACGCTGTACGCGCACATGTCCAAAATCGGGACAAGCGTCAAAAAGGAAGTCAAACGCGGGGATACGATCGGCTATGTCGGCTCCACGGGCGTGTCTACGGGACCGCATCTGCACTTTGAGATTATCCTCAACAATAAGCAGGTCGATCCCGTGCCGTACCTGAAAGGAAAGTAAGGGTCTCAGAAAGGAACTCAGCCCATGAAGAAACGCTTTAATCTGGCCACGGTGCTGGCGCTGATGCTGCTGGTGTGCGTCAGCACATACCTGATGACGCGGCAGTCGGCCCGGTGGAGCATGAATCAAAACCTTGACTACATGAAGCAGATTGAGCAGGAAACCGCGCGCTTCCGGGAGGTCCGCGACATCATTCTGGACAGCTTTATCGGCGAATCTGAGGCGGACATGCTCATCGAGGGCGCGCTGGCGGGTATGGTCGGGGCGTTGGGCGATCCGTGGTCGGCCTATTGGGACGCGGAGACCTATGCCCGGATACAGGCGGACGACGCCGACTATGTCGGCATCGGCGTGGGCGTCGCTCCCGAGAGCGACGGCGGCTCGCTGCTCATCTCGGAGGTCTACGCCTCCTCTCCGGCGGCGGAAAAGGGATTGCGGCCGGGGGACGAGATCGTCGCGGTGGACGGGGTGACCGTCAGGGAGCTGGGCCGCAGCGAGGCGTTCCGGCGCATTCAGGGCGAGGAATACACCGCCGTTACCCTCACCGTGCGCCGCGACGGCGAGGAGACGGATCATGCCATCATCCGCCGTCAGGTTACAAGACCGCTGGTGTTCAGCGAGATTGTGGAGGACGACATCGGATATATCCGCGTGCAGAAGTTTGAAACGCGCGTCAACGCGGACTTTGAGGAAGCGGTCAAGCGGCTCCAGCAGGCGAATGTCAAGGGGCTGGTCATTGATATGCGCGACAACCCCGGCGGCAACCTTGACGTGATGTGCGCGATGCTGGACCTGCTGCTGCCCAAGGGACGGCTGGTTACGATCGAGCAGAAGGACGGCACGCAGGAGCATAAGGAATCGTTCGCCTCCTTCGTCGACCTGCCGATGGTGGTGCTGATCGACGCCCACTCGTACAGCGCGGCGGAGTTTTTCGCGGCGTGTATGTCGGAGTATGACGCCGACGGCCAGATGAGGGCCAAGACCGTCGGCGAGCCGACGACCGGAAAGGGCTATGCGCAGAGAGACATCACGCTGACCGGCGGCGGGGCCCTGCACCTCTCAGTCCTGCGGTACTATACGCCGCACGGCGTGAGCCTTGCGGGCGTCGGCCTGACGCCGGACTATCCTGTGAGGCTGAATGATTCCGAGAGAATGTCCTCGATTTCCTACTTCTCCCTTGACCGCCAAACGGAAAAAGCGCTGGAGGTTTTGCGGGAAATGATCGGGGTATGATTCATATTTCCCGTTCCCCGTCATATCCATGAGGATATACGCGGCCGGCGCGGGAAGTTTGCCGGTTTGACTTTCATCGAAATTGTGCTATAATGATTTTCAATATCCGGCCAAGGAAGTGTTTGTATGACGACTAAACAGTACAAGCTGACCAAGGAGAGCCTTGACAAGCTGAAGGAGGAGCTGCATTTCCTCCGGACGGTGCGCGAGCGCGAGGTCGCGGAGCAGATCAAGATGGCAAGGTCGTTTGGCGACCTGTCGGAGAACTGCGAATATGACGAGGCCAAAAACGAGCAGGGCCGCGTGTATTCCCGCATCGCCGAGCTGGAGAACATCATCAACCACGCCGTCATCATCGAGCGGGAGCAGCTGGACACCACGGCGGTTTCCATCGGCTGCCGCGTGCGCGTGCGCGATCTCTCCTGCGGCGAGGAGGAGGAATACTGGCTTGTCGGTTCGCAGGAGGCCAACCCCGCCGAAATGCGCGTGTCCGACGAATCCCCCTTCGGCAAAGCCCTGTTGGGCCGCGCCGTCGGCGACGCCGTGAAGCTGGACGTCCCGGCGGGAACCATTGAGTACGAGATCACGGGGATCGACAAATAACGCAAAGCGCTTACCGCGCGAAAGGGATGGGCCTATTGCCTGATATACCGGAAACCGAAGGCGTTAACCGGCCGGAGAGCGAACAGATCCGTATCCGGAGGGAAAAACTGCTGGCGTTGCAGGCCGGGGGGCGCGACCCCTACGAGCGGCGCGGCTTTTCCTTTACGCACACCGCGCGGGAGGTCAAGGACGGCTTTGAACGTCTGGAGGGCCAAACCGTGCGTCTGGCGGGCCGCCAAATGTCCAAGCGGGACATGGGCAAGGCGTTTTTCTGCGATCTGCAGGACGCGTCGGGCCGCGTTCAGCTGTACGTCAAGAGCGACGATTTGGGCGAGGACGCATTCGGCGAGTTTAAGAAATGGGACATCGGTGATATCATCGGCGCGGAGGGGACCGTGTTCCGCACGCGGCGCGGGGAAATCTCCGTGCATTGCTCCGCCCTCACCCTGCTCTCGAAGTCTCTGCGGCCCCTGCCGGAGAAGTTCCACGGGCTGGTCGACGCCGAGACGCGATACCGCCAGCGGTATGTCGACCTGATCGTCAACCCGCAGGTGCGGGATACCTTCATCAAACGCTCCCAGACCCTGTCGGCCATCCGCTCTTTTCTGACCGGCGAGGGCTTTTTGGAGGTCGATACGCCGGTCCTGCACACGCTGGAGACCGGCGCGGCGGCGCGCCCGTTCGAGACGCATCTGAACGCCCTGGACCTGCCGATGTTCCTGCGCATTGAGCTGGAGCTGTACCTAAAGCGCCTGATCGTGGGCGGCATCGACCGCGTGTTCGAGATCGGGCGCATCTTCCGCAACGAGGGCATGAGCCCGAAGCACAACCCCGAGTTTACCATGTGCGAGCTGTATCAGGCCTATACGGACTACCACGGCATGATGGACCTGATGGAGCGGCTGTTTTCCCATGTCGCCGAGAGCGTCACGGGGTTCGCGGCGCTGAGCTACCAGGGCACGGAGCTGAACCTTGCCCCGCCGTGGCGGCGCATGACGATGAAGGAATGCGTCAAGGTTTACACGGGCGCGGATTACGACGAGTGGGACGGCGACGCCGCCGCGCGGGAGGCCGTCAAGGCCCGGGGGCTTGAAATCGCGGCTTCCGCGACGCGGGGAGAGTGTCTGGCGGCCCTGTTCGAGGAGAAGTGTGAGGAGCATTTATTACAGCCTGTATTCATCACGGAGTACCCCGTGGAGATCTCGCCGCTGGCCAAGCGCAAGCCGGGCGACCCGCTGTTTACGGAGCGGTTTGAGTTTTTCATTTACGCGCGGGAGGCGGGCAACGCCTTTACGGAGCTGAACGACCCGATCGATCAGCGCGAGCGTTTTGAGCGCCAGCTGGCCGTCCGCCGCGCCGAGGGCATTATGAGCGCGCGGCTGGACGAGGATTTCCTGCAAGCGATGGAGTACGGGATGCCCCCCGCGGGCGGCGTAGGCTTCGGCGTGGACCGGCTGGTCATGCTGCTGACGGACAGCCCTTCGATCCGCGATGTGCTGCTGTTCCCGACGATGAAGCCGGTGGACTGAGAGAAGAGGTGTAAGGCTGTTGTTTGCGAGGTTCAGGCATTGGTTTGTCAATGTGTTCTGGTATCATTACCGCTGGCCCGTGCTGGGGTGTATCGTGGCGGCGGCTCTGGCCGGCTCGATGATTCACAGCTTTGTCACGAGAAAACAGCCCGACATCCCCTATATGATGATCGGCATCGGCCCGCGCCCGGATATCGTCACGGAGGCGCTGGACGAATTTCTGGCCGAACGCTTCGGCGACCTGAACAGCGACGGGACGGTGTACTACAAAGGCGATTACATCGACCTGGACGTCAGCGAGACGGCCGACCCGCAGATGGTGCAGGCCAACACGACGCGCTTTGCCGGTACGCTGGCCTCGCGCGCCTGCGCGCTCCTGATCTATACGGAGGGCACGCTGGACCTGTATGAATGGCAGGATTCGCTCGTTTATCTGGACTTGACCCAGCACGGCATCCGGGCGGACGGCGATACCCCGGAGCGCGCGGATGTCACGGATCACCCGGCCATCGTCAGCGCGGGCTTTTCGGGAATACGCATCTTTGCGGGCGTGGTGGCGTACAGCGATCTGCCGGGGGGCCTGCTAAGCGAACAGCAGCTTTGGGCGCTGGACGCGATACGTGCCCTGGCCGGGGAAAGCCCGTGACGGAGCGCGTTTCCTCGCGGCAAAACCCGCTGATCCGGCACATGGCGCGGCTGGCGCGCGACGCGGCGGCGCGGCGGGAGACGGGCGAGATTCTCTGCGAGGGCGAAAAGCTCCTGCGCGACGCGCTGGACACGGGGCTTGCGCCCATCGCCGTATTGTGTACGGAGGGACAGAGGCTGCCTCCCCTGCCGGAAGCGGTGCGTATCGTGACGGTCCCGGCGGCGGTACTGGAGAGCGTGTCGGCCCTGCGAAGTCCGCCGGGCGTGCTGTTTACGGCGCGGCGGCCCGAGCCGGCGGCCGGGATTGACCCGGGCGGGCGGCATGTGTTGCTGGACCGGATGCAGGACCCGGGCAACGTGGGCACACTGTTCCGCACGGCGGAGGCCTTCTCCGTGGACACGGTACTGCTGACGGCGGGGGGCGCCGACCCCTACGGGCCGAAGGCTCTGCGCGCGGCGATGGGCGCGGCTTTGCGCCAGAAGGCCGCTTTTGTGGAGCCGGACGAGCTGCCTCCGCTGCCGCTGGTCGCGCTGGACGCGGGCGGAGAGGATATCCGCGGCTGGACGCCCGGCCCCTGCATCGCCGTAATCGGCAATGAGGGCGGGGGGATTGCCCCGGAGCTGCTGGCGCGGTGTACGCGGCGCCTGCGTGTCCCGATGACGGGGAAGGCGGAAAGCCTCAACGCGGCGGCGGCGGCGGCGGTGCTGATGTGGGAGATGATGAAACCGTAAAGGGGGGCGCGTCCCATGAGCGCGTTGACGTACTGGCTTTGGCTGTCCGGCGTAAGCGGGCTGGGAGCGGCGAATATAGCGCGCCTTCTGGACGATTTCGGAAGCCCGGAGGCCGTTTATTTTGCCGACGAGGCGGAGTTTGACCGTTATGAGAAGATACAGCCCGGCGCGCGGGCGGCCCTGCGGGACAAGTCCACCGAGCGCGTGGAGCTGGCGCTGGAGCGCTGTGATCTGGAGGGCGTCGGCGTCCTGACGATGCAGGACGCGCTGTACCCCGAACGCTTAAAGCAAATCTACGACCCGCCGGCGGTGCTGTATACCAAAGGCCGTCTGGCGGCGCTGGACGAACTGCCGCTGCTGACGGTCGTGGGCAGCCGCACCTATACGCCCTACGGCGCGGATGTGGCGCGGCGGATGTGCTATCAGCTGGCCGAGGCCGGTATGACCATTGTCAGCGGGATGGCCAAGGGCATCGACGCATACGCATTGCACGGCGCGCTGAAGGCGGAGGGAATGACGGTGGCGGTGCTGGGCGGCGGGCCGGACGTGATCTATCCGGCGGAAAACCGTGAGCTTTACCGCCAGATCTGCGAAACGGGCCTGATTCTCAGCGAGTACCCGCCCGGCACGGAGCCGAAGGCCGAGCATTTCCCCGTGCGCAACCGGGTCATGGCGGCGCTGAGCCTGGGCACCCTGGTCATCGAGGCCAATCTGCGCTCCGGCGCGCTGATTACGGCGCGTCTGGCCGCTGACCAGGGCCGGGATGTGTTCTGCGTACCCGGCAGCATCCTGACGCCGGAGTCGGCGGGATGCCATGAACTGATCAAGAACGGCGCGGCGCTGGTCACGAGCCATGCCGATATCCTGAGGGAATACATGCCACTGTTCCCACATAAGATAACGCTCGTCGAAGGCAAAGCGCCGGCCCGCGCGTTCGCGGCTTCGCCGCCGCCGCCGCCGTCCCGCCGGGCCGGCCCGCGCCGCCACGGGGAGCCGGAGGAGAAGCCCGCCGCGAAGAAGCCGCCCGCTCCGCCGGACCACCTCACCGACGCCCAGCGCGTGATCTATCTGTCGGTCGGCGGCGGACCGCGCGCCGTGGACGACATCGTGGCCGACACCGGGCTGACCGCCGCGGACATCCTGCGGGCGCTGACGATGCTGGAGATCGAGGGGTTGGTGGAAACCGCGCCGGGGAAACGATTCAAATTGAGGATTGAGAGTTGAGATCACCTATGAAGCTGATTATTGTCGAGGCTCCCGCCAAAGCGCGCACCATCAGCGCGTATCTGGGGGATGCGTATACCGTCAGGGCCACGGTGGGCCACATCCGCGACCTGCCGAAAAAGGGGAAGGGTCTGGACGTGGAGGCCGGGTTCGCGCTGGATTATCAGGTCATCGAGGGCAAGGAGGACGTGATCCGGGAGCTGAAAAAGCTGGCAAAGCAGGCCGACGGCGTCCTGCTGGCCACCGACCCCGACCGCGAGGGAGAGGCCATCAGCTGGCACTTGAAGGAACTGCTCGGACTCAGCGACGAACAGGCCCGGCGTGTGACCTTCAACGAAATCACCCAAAAAGAGGTGCGGCGCTCGATCGCCGCGCCGCGGAAGATCAACTATAATCTGGTGGACGCGCAGCAGGCGCGCCGGGCGCTGGACCGCCTTGTGGGGTATGAAATATCGCCCGTGCTGTGGCGGCGCATCCGCAAGGGGCTGTCGGCCGGGCGCGTGCAGTCCGTGGCCGCGCGCATCGTCGTGGACCGCGAGGAGGAAATCCGCGCCTTTGCGCCGCAGGAATATTGGACCATCGAGGTCGCTCTGACCCGGGAAAACGGGGAGGGCGGCTTTACCGCGCATTACTTCGCGCCGCTGGGAGAAAAGAAGGCGGAGCTGAAAAGCGAGAGCGAGGCTATGGCGGTCGTGAATGCCGTGAAAGGCAAGCCCTTTGCCGTGCATTCCGTATCCACCGCCGACAAAAAGCGGTCGCCCGCGCCGCCGTTTACGACCTCCACGCTTCAGCAGGAGGCGTCGCGCAAGCTGGGCTACCAGCCGCGCCGCGCGATGGCCGTGGCCCAGCAGCTTTACGAGGGCGTGCAGATCGAGGGGCACGGCCTGACGGGCCTGATCACCTACATGCGAACGGATTCCCTGCGTTTGAGCGGCGACGCGGTGAGCGGCGCGCGGGATTATATCACGCGCGAGTATGGCCCTGAATATCTGCCGCCGGCGCCGCGCGCCTATAAGAACAAGGCCGCCGCGCAGGACGCGCACGAGGCCATCCGCCCGTCTTACGTCGAGCTGCCGCCGAAGGCGGTGCGCGGGAGCCTGACCGAGGAGCAGTACCGTTTGTATAAGCTGATTTGGGATCGCTTCATCGCCTGTCAAATGGAAAACGCGGTGCTGACCACGCTGACCATTGACGCCGAGGCCGCCGGGCATATCTTCCGCGCCAACCACACGCAGGTGAAATTCCCGGGCTTCATCGCCGTCTATGAGGAAGGCCGCGACGAGGAGGACGTCATCGAGGCGGCCCTGCCCAACCTGAGCGAGGGCGAGGCCCTGCGCCAGAGCGGCATCGAGCCGTTACAGCACTTCACCAAGCCGCCGGCGCGGTATACGGAGGCCTCGCTGATCCGCGCGCTGGAGGAACAGGGGATCGGGCGTCCGTCGACCTACGCGCCGACGGTCTCCACCATCCTGGACCGCGAGTACGTCGTGCGCGAGCAGAAGCATTTGAAGCCCACGCCGCTGGGGGAGACGGTGACGGGCTATATGCGCGAGAAATTCGGGAACATCGTCGATCTGGACTTCACCGCGGCGATGGAGACCGATCTTGATCTGGTGGAGGAAGGCAAATTACCGTGGAAGGACATGCTGCAAGCCTTCTACGGCGGCTTCGCCCTGGACGTGCAGCGCGCGATGGAGGACGTCACGCGCGTCCGCGTCCCCGACGAGGCGACCAATGAGACCTGCGAGGCCTGTGGGCGGCCTATGGTCGTCAAGCTCGGGCGTTTCGGGCGCTACATGGCTTGCGAGGGCTACCCCAACGAGTGCCGCACCACGCGCCCGCTCTCCGAGCCGACGGACGGCTTCTGCCCGCTGTGCGGCGGGACGATCCGCAAGAAAAAGTCCAAGCGGGGCTTTTCCTTCTTCGGGTGCGACAAGTACCCCGAGTGTACGTTTATGACATGGGACACGCCGCAAAAGACCCAGTGCCCCGAATGCGGAAAGACTCAGTTCAAGCCGCGCTACGCCAAACAGGCCATTTGCGAAAATCCCGCCTGCTCCGTCTTTGTGCCGGAGGACGCGCGCGGCTATAAGAAAAAAGCGGAAAGCTCCGGCGAGGACGGCGGCGGCGGCAAGACGGCGGTGAAAAAGGCCGCTCCGTCTAAGACCGGCGCGAAATCCGCCGCGAAAAAACCCGCCGCGTCCAAGGCCGGGGCGGAAAAACCCGCCGCCCGGAAACCCGCCGCGTCCAAACCGGCCTCCCGAACGAAGAAGACTTGAGGGCCTATGTGATCGGCGCGGGGCTGGCGGGGGCTGAGGCCGCCTGGCAGCTGGCCCGTCAGGACATTTCCGTTACGCTGTGGGAGATGAAACCGGGACGGCGGACCCCCGCCCATCACAGCGGGGACTTTGCGGAGCTGTGCTGCTCCAACTCTCTGCGCGGCGACCATCCGGGGTGCGCGCCGGGGCTGCTGAAGGAAGAACTGCGGCGCTTGGACAGCCTGATCATCGCCTGCGCGGACGCCACGCGCGTGCCGGCCGGCTCCGCGCTGGCGGTCGACAGGGAGGGCTTTGCGCGCAAGGTTACGGAGACGCTGAACAGCCACCCGCTGGTGACGGTCCTGGAGGCGGAGCTGGAGACCCTGCCCGGCGAGCGGCCCCTGATCGTGGCGACGGGCCCGCTGACGACGGACAAGCTGGCGGCGGACATCCGGCGCGCGCTGGCCGCGGCGTCGGGAACGGA
>WRLJ01000019.1 GCA_009777685.1 Oscillospiraceae bacterium
CCGGCCCCCGCTGAAGCGCGGCTCATACTCGGCGGCGATGCGGGCCCAGCGCTCCCCGCCGCGGCGGGGGCGCGCGGCCGCGGCATACAGACGCTCATACAGGGCGTCCAAAGCGTCCGCCGAGGCCGGTGTGATTTCCGTAAGAACCCGTTCGTCCGCCGGGGAAGGCGGCATTTCCCCGGAAACGGGCCGCAGCCCGATCTGGCGGAAACCGAATTTCTCATAAAAGCGCGCGATGCGCGCGCCGCGCGGGAGCAGGAACGCCAGCGGAATACCGCGCAGATACAGCTCAAACAGCGCCTGCTCCACCAAATCTCCGGCAAAGCCCCGGCCCCGGTATTCCGGGCGGGTCGCGACGCCAAGGATGTAGGCGGCTTGCATCTCCCCGCCGCCCGCTCCGCCGTGTCCGGGGACATACAGTGTTTGCGGAAGCCAATGGAGCATGGCCGCCGGAGCATCCGCGCCGTCCGCGGTCACAAGCGCGCGGGCGGGGTCGTATTCAGAGGCGAAGAACTCCGCTCCGTCGTCCTGAAAGCAGACCTGCCAGAGCGCCTGTAAATCGTCTTCGGGTTTGGCGTACCGGATGTCCACGCTATCGTCCTTTCTTTTCATGGCGCCGCTGGCGGCGCACGGCCATGACGAACCTCGGCAGGGCCGCCGCCCGCCGCCACCGCGAGGGGTGCGCCAGGCGGTAGAGCCATTCCAGCCCCAGCTTCCGAAAGACCGCCGGGGCCCGCTTGACGCGCCCGGCCAGCATGTCCAGCGTACCGCCCAGGCCCAGCATCAGCGCGGGGCCGACGCTGTCCAAATTGCGGCGCATCCAAAGCTCCTGCTTCGGCGCGCCCAGGCATACGAAAATCACGTCCGGCTTTGCCCGCGCGATATCGGCCAGCACATCCGCGTCGTCCTGAAAATAGCCGTCGCGCGCGCCGCATACGACCAGCCCGGGATGCTCCCGCCGCAGTCTGTCCGCCGCTTCCTCCGCCACGCCGGGCTTGGCCCCCAGCAGGTAAAGGCGTTTACCTTGCGCCGCCATCCGCGCCGCGAGGCCCGGGCCGAACTCAGCGCCCGGCACACGCTCCCTCAGCGGGCGGCCCAACTGCCGCGAGGCTTTGACGATGCCGATGCCGTCCGGCAGAACCATGTCCGCGCCGTTCAGCGCGTCCCGCAGAGCCGCGTCCCGCAAGGCCGCATACGCGATCTCCGCGTTCGGCGTAACGATATAGCGGGGTGTGCCGCCGTCCAGCCAGGCTTGCGCCCGGTCCAGCGCGGCGTCCCTATCGAGGGCGTCAAACCCGACGCCGAGTACGTCGATCCTCATGGGCGTCCCATTCCCTGTCTCTCAATTGCGTCCTCCCGCGCTCTTCGCCGCAGGCGCATTATATCATGTCAAGCGCACCGGACGCAAATGAATTGCGCGTCGCGGGCGCTCTTCCGCCGCAGGCGCTATTATACCACACAATCATGCGGATTTCAATGCCTCTTGTGTTTTCTTCCGCTCTATGGTACAATATAGTGGTTCCCGTAAAATACACAAGAGGTGACTGCTATGAAATGTCCGTTTTGTCCCAGTCCGGAAAGCAAAGTGATTGACTCTCGCCCGACGGACGAGGGCAGCAGCATCCGCCGGCGCAGACAGTGCCTGAGATGCCGCAGACGATTCACGACCTACGAGACCATCGACGCGCCGCCGATGATCGTCTATAAGCGCGGCGGCTCCATGCAGCCCTACGACCGCGCCAAGCTGATGCGCAGCCTGGTCGTCGCGTGCGACAAGCGGCTGATTGGCATGGAGCAGCTTGAAAAGATCGTCAGCGACATCGAGCATACGCTGAAATCGCTCGATGAGCTGAACCTGACCACCAAGAAGATCGGTGAGCTGGCCCTGGACAGCCTCCGCAAGGTTGACGAGGTGGCCTACATCCGCTTCGCGTCGGTACACAGGCAGTTTACGGATATTTCGTCGTTTCTGGCGGAAATCGACGCGCTGCGCGGCAAAGGCCCCGCGGGAGAGGGTTAGGGCATTTGCTGCTTGTCCCCGCCGTCCCGCAGAGCACAACCCCCGGCACGGGCGCACATCGCGCGCCTGCCGGTTCCCCCGACGCGCAAAACGGGGGAACACGGCGCGATGTGGGCGTTGCGCCCTGCAATAAGAGGAGAAGGAGAACATACAATGAAATTAGCTTGTAATTATTGCCTCGAACTTGAAATGCTTTTGGACGAAAAAACTATTGATTTTGATTATATTAAATATCCCGCACAGGGATTCGATATGAAGCGAATGGAAAATTTAGAAATATTTGAAGAGTTTTGTAATAAGCTCACTCAAAAGCGTCCGATTTTATTACATGGATTTTATCCCTCTCCCCATGATTTATCATCTCCAACTTTACAGACAAATTTTAATGACGAAATAGCAAATCGTTTGATAAAGGCTACTAAGACGCCCGGCGTGTCTGTTCACCCCACATTATCAAAAATCCCGGCAAATGTTCCGTTTGAAAGTATATTTTCCACAATTATATCAAATGCGAAATTTCTTAAAGAAAAGTTTTCACATATGGAGTTTGTGTCGCTTGAAACCCTCGACCATATTGATAGATGGGGTAATTTATTAAAACCCGAAATAACTAAAAGATTACTTGATGAAACAGATTGCGATTATTTACTTGACATTAGTCACGCTTATTATGCTTCAAGAGGACTTAAGATAAATTTTTTCGATTATCTAAGAATGTTACCCCTTGAAAAAACTGTGGAAATTCATATTAACGGTTGGGTTGAAACTGAAAAGGGTTTAATGTCGCACACAAAAATTAATGATGAGGCGTATGAAGCGTTAAGGGAAGTATTACAATATTGCAAACCACAGATTATAACTTTGGAATATGGCAGACCTGATGACCGTGTTGGTGCAGGTTGTCCGATAGTTTCGCCTGATAAGATTAATAATGATGTTAAAAACGAAATTATAGAACAAGTCACAAAAATAAGAGAAATAATCCGAATGTAGCAAATAAGCATTTTCTACGCCGTTGTTCTGCGGCTACGGGTACAAATATGTAGGGACACGGCGTGCCGTGTCCGGGGGATGGCCGGTTAGATTTGTTGGGGCACAACCCCCTGTAGGGGCGACCGTCCCGGTCGCCCGCGTTTGCCTACGCACCGCATTCTCCCTGGCCGCACACGCCGTAGGGCGCGCCGCCCTCGGCGCGCCGTTGTCGTTATCCGACCCATACAGGACGCGCCGTGTTTTCCCCCTCGGCGTGTGGGTTGGGGACATTTTGCGGGACGCGGAGGGCCGCGTCCCCTACGGGGTTTTGCGCCCGCCGTGCGTAGGGCGCGATGCCCACATCGCGCCGCGTTCCATTCCCCAAGTGCGGCAACCCGCCCTAAAATCCTCCGTCACGCCTGGCGGCGTGTCACCTCCTTTACGAAAGGAGGCTTGCGCGCCCTGTAAGGCTCCTTTCCTAAAGGAGCTGTCGGCGAAGCCGACTGAGGATTGACAAAGTTCCGCATACGCCGACCACGCGGCGCGATGCCCACATCCGCACCCCTCTCCCTCAAACGAAAAAATATGTTCGCAAAAAATCAAATAACCTGCCGTTCCCTCTTGACTGCCGGCGGAGCCTGCTGTATAATTATCTCAAATCATACATTTGGTCCTGTTTGTGTGAGCCGGAGATATTTTTCAGAAAGGACGTATGGATATGGAATTTCCCGTCAAGCAGCGCAAGAAACGCTCGCCTTCGCCCAAGGGGATCGCGCGAAAGAAACAGATTTGCCATTATATTGACCACTTCACGGCGGAGAACGGCTATCCGCCCTCCGTGCGCGAAATCGGCGACGCGGTCGGGCTGAAAAGCCCCAGCACCGTGCAGCGTTACATCGTGATGCTGCAAAAGGAGGGCGTCCTTCGCAAGAACGACGGCAAAACCCGCACCATCACCACCGCCCGTCCGGGCATCGGTATCCCGATCATCGGGAAGGTCACCGCGGGCCAGCCGATCCTCGCCTTTGAGGACGACTGCGGCCGTCTGGCCTACCGCACCGGCACGAATGTCAAGGACTTCGCCCTCCGCGTGCGGGGGGATTCCATGGTCGGCGCGGGCATTCTGGACGGGGATTTCGTGGTCGTGCGCCAGCAGGACAGCGCCGACAGCGGCGCGATCGTCGTGGCCCTGCTCGACGACGAGGCGACCGTCAAGCGTCTCCAGCGCAAGGGTACCGAGGTTTGGCTCTATCCCGAAAACCCCCATTACGATCCGATCAACGCGGAAAGCTGCGTGATCATCGGGCGCGTGATCGCGGTGATTCGGGAGTATTCGTAATCCTTCCCCCGCCGGACAACAAACACGCGCCCGCACGGTTTCGTGCGGGCGCGTTTCGCGTTTTCAGGGTTGTGTGCCGAACAGCCCCAGAGGCCTGACCACATAGGTCCTTTGGCCAATCAGCTCCGGCGTCCCTTTCGTCCGGAATACCTCAACCGTGACCGTGACCGTATCGCCGTCCAGATCGCAGTTTACCTTTGCCTCCTTGTTGCGGTAAAAGCTGTCGGAAAACACAAGGGTGCTGCCGCCGCTTACGCGTTTCAGATAGCCCCCGTCGATTGAGTATTTTACGGGATGGCGGCCGGGGCCTCTTTGGATGGTTATATCGTCCGGGAGCGGAATATCCATTTGAACTTCCACCGCGTCGGACAAGTCGCTGAGCAGCTCGGCGGAGAGGTTATCCAGAATCGTGTTCACCTCGGAAAACTCGATCGCGTTGAAATACGCGTTCATCATCGGTCCCATGATCCCCGCCGCCGCCGTACAGAGGATGGCGAATATCACAAGGCCGATCATCGTTTCGATCAAGGTCATGCCCGCGCGGGAGCGCAATCGCTTTATCAAGGCTTACACCTCCTGATGAATCATCACAGGGACCGCGGGATTACGGGGGAGACGGGGGTGTCGGCGGAGGGGGCGGTTCAAAGGCAATGAAATCGTCATTTTCCGTTACGGTAATGCCATTAATCTTAATCTCAAAATCAGGCTCCCCATGAAAATTCCCTTTTAATATCATCGTATAGCTGTCATCGCCGTCTTTATGCTCCGCAACCTCATTGGCGTTGCTCTGACGCTCTTCCGCCCGCCGCAGGGCAAGCGTCGTAAAGTGCAGCGAGGCATTGATCATCGCGGAAATCCCGGTCAGCAGGATGGTTAAAATCACCAGACTGACCAGACATTCGATGATGCTTTCGCCTTTGTTATTCAGGATGGCGCGATTTTTCTTTTTCAATGCTCTCACCGCCCGTTATGATATTTTTGTATAGGAGACAAAGCTCCAGACACCGGCGCTGGTTGAGGCATCCGTGCCCATTTGCACATCCCCCGGCAGATCATCGTTCGGTTTTGTATCAGCCTCAACTTCTTCATTCACTGGGTATGTCGGGAGCGCTATATCCTGCAATTTCGCGTCTGTAAGCATATAGTCAGCCGTGGAGATCATCCGCCGGTTAAGATACGCTATTGTAACCGTGACATGTACGCGCGCGTTAACGGTCGCCCGTTCCGGCTGGCGTTCCATAACGCAGCGCCACATCGTCACATCCTCCATTACGGGATTGCCGTCACCATCCAGCACCGGGCCGCCGCCAGCATCCAGTTCCGGCCGTGTCTCGATATAGCTGATCCACTGCGGTTCTTTAGCGGGCACATAATCCACATAGGGAACGATCGCAACCTTTATCTCTTCAACCGAGGTAAGGTCCATCGAACCCGCGATATCCAGTTCAATCTCAAGGGGAGTCAGCGTCGTGTACAATCCACCGTCGGGAACTTCCTCTCTGGCCCTCAAATACGCCTCGCGCACGATCATCCCGCCCAGCGATTCAACGCCCCCAAAGCCGGTAATCTCAATATCCGTCGCCGTATCATTCATCCCGTCAAACAGGGCCGTCTTGATCACCTTATGCACGCTGTCATTGTACAGCTGCAGCTGCGTGGAGAGTTCGCGCGAGGTTCCCGCGCCCATAGCGGCCGCGCCGGCCGCCAGCACCGATACGCCGACAGCCAGCAGCAGCAGACAGACGGCCAGCACAAACAGGATGGACGCCCCGCGCGTATCTTTCAGCAGCGGCAGGAGCGCCCTGCCCCGCCGGCCCGGCGGTTTTTGTTTCGGGTTCATGAATAGCCTCCTTAAAAGGCGCGTTATCGGCTCTTTTGGCGTTGCTTCCGGCTTTTGGGTCCGCCGCCGTTCCGGCGCTGGCGCCGGCCATTGAGATAAATGGGCAGTCCGGCCGCAAAGAGCGCCCCGGCGGGAGCGGCGGCGTCCGCAAGACCGCCGAGGATATCGTCGTCGCAGTCGCATTCGCATTCCTCGCAGTCGCATTCCCCGTCGATACAGGCGCAGTCGCCTTCTTCACACTCGCATTCCCCGTCTTCACATTCGCAGTCTTCGCCGCAGGGCTCGCAGGGGTCGCCGGAGTCCTCCCCGCAGAGGCACTCTTCCTCGCATTCGCAGCTGTCCGCGCACGTTTCGCAGCCTTCGCAGACCTCGCAGGGGTCTCCGGAGCCGAGGACCGTGACCGTGATCGTGTACACCTCAGAGGAAAGGTCCAGCGTCTCCGCGCCCAACTCCGCGACGACCTTGATTTTGTAGTACAGGGTATACACGCCGCGCGCGGCATTCTCAAGCTCCAGCGCGCTCCCGAACAGCGTCGCCTTGCCACTGCCAAGACCACTGCCAAGAGCCACGGTGTACTTTTCGTCCGCGTCTTTGAGTACAGGATAGCCGTCCGCATCACATAGGATGAGCTCGTAACCGATCGTATAACCGGCGGCATTGAGCAAATACATCTCCGGGTCAATGTCAACGATATCCTCAAACTTGAGGTACATTCCGTCGAAGCCCGGCCTTGCTTCAGGCGTGCCCTCCAGGAACAAATGATCGCGTTCCACCCGCAGTCCGACGGCCCGCTGCGGGAACTTACCCGTCACGGAACGCAGCCAGTCGTCGGGGTGTACCGGGTCGTAGTTCGGCACCATATACTTAAACAGCGAGTCGCCGCTGGTGTAGATGACGCCATAGCGCATTTTTTCGGCATCCAGGCCGTTGTAGATCAAGTCATACGTGTACGTCTGCCCCTGCGTTACGTTGAAGACGGACAAGATCCAGCCGCCCGTCACCGGTTGGAGGTGATGATCCAGAGTCGACACGTTACTGACCGTAAAGTATTCGGGAATGAAGTCCTCGATATAGCCCGTCGCGTTCAGATCCGCCGCGCCCTCAACCTTGTTGATATCCAATTGTATGGTGAAGAGTTCACCGGACTTGACGGAGACTTCAGCGGACTTGACGGAGTCTCCGTCGGGGATGAGGACCGTTTTGTCCAGCTTGATGGAGTCGCTGATGTTGACGGTCGCCGGCAACGGGTTGGCGGGGCTGTAATTGACCTTCGGCAGCTTGGCGTCATAGTAGCCGTCAAATCCGCCGCCCGGCCCCGGTTCGCTCTTTTTAAGCGGAAGGTCCGTATACTCTACCTTGACCTGATTGCGAATGCTGTATCCCGAGGTACTCAATAAAGCATGGCCAAGGACAGTATTGTATACTTGTATATCAAAGGTTACGGTCAGCGATTGGCCCCCGTCCAGCGTTGTGCCGGCGTCCGTGGCCGTGCTGCCAGGCAAGGTGATGGTCAGCGTTTCCTTGTCACCGGACGGTCCCTCAACCACAAAGCCGGCGGTTCCGCCGTTTACCTGAACCGTAACACTGCCCGGAACGAAATCGAAATAGCGGGTGTACGGCGCCAAATCGCTGCTGATTACGAAATTCCCGATCCGCGTATCGCCCGGATTGGTAACGGTCACTTCCACGGTCAAGGGGTCGCCGGGCTGGACGGTATGGACCTCTACGCCGCCCCTCTTGATGACCTCGCTGACGGCGGCAAAGCCCGCGTAGGTGAAGTCAATGCCCGCGAGGTAGTTGCCTTGATTCCTGTCATCAAATCTCGAATCCACAGATTCATACGCGAATTCTGTAAAATTCTGCCCCGCCGGCACCGTGTACAAGCCGTAATACCGTTTCCATTCGCTGTAGTAACGTGTAGGTGTGCCTGTGCTGTTGTCCATCCATGTATCTACGTGCCAGTAGCCGATGACATTGTCCCGCGCTGCCGAAGGCATCGCATCTAAAGAAGCGTATCCTTTCTCCGGGACATCAGCCAGGGCCAAGGGTGTAGCGGAATAAAACGTAATCCCATATCCCGATTCAAAATCGCCGACCCACATATCATACAGATATCCGGAGTTAATTGTCCCGTCCTTCGGATCATAGAAGCTGGTATAGCCATAGATGACTCTGTTTATCGTCGCATCCGAGATGAGTCCCCTACCGCCTCTCGCCGTCCAGCATGGCCGCATAATGGCGGGTTGTTCGTCAATATAAACCGCGCTGGCACTCGCGTCGGACATCGGCGAGAGGAGGAAATTCATTTTGTCATGATCATCACCAGCCCCATCATAGCGTTGCGCGTGATAGAAGGAATAATACATCTGCGTACCCGGTGTCGTTTGGCAAATTTGATACAGCGTCCCCTCCACCTGCGCGTTCAGCTCCACATAGGGCAGCTCCATCCCGTTCTTATAGTCCCGCCTGACGCGGCCCCGCAACGCGTGATTATAGTTGACACTCCCATCTCTATCATGCTGGTTATTCGGGTATTGGAATTCGATCGCTCTCCATTCAGGATGACTTATATCATCGCTATTGACCGGACGTGTGCGCCATCCGGGCACCCATAGGTAATCATAATATACCCAGAAGTCATCGCTTCGTATATGGGCCGGAGTATCTGTATTGAAGTTGTTGTTACCGTTGGAATTGTTAGCAATAAGCAGCGGGTATGTTTCATTCGGATTATCCGGATTCGTCAGAGGCTCATTAAAATCGCCGTTGACAAAATTCCAGCCGGCCGCCGCGACATAGCCGGCCGCGTCCGTCCATGTGCCCTCCGGGGGTTCTTCCTGCGGCGGGATGCCGCCGCCCCGGGTGAGCGGCCATGAATCCGGAACCGGGCCCACGCCGGTCAGCAGCGGGTACGGGTAATGGCCAAGGCTCGCAAGCCCTCCCATCTGCCAGGCCGCAAAGTGCTGATTTTTGAACAAATCGGTTCTGAACTGTGTCGTATGGATAAACTCGGACACCAACCCCATACCGCCGCCCTCTCGGGTCAGCCCATCTACATCCTGCTTCGGGAGTATTTGACGGTTATAAGGCTCCTCTTCCCAAGGCTCCCCCATGACCAGTGAATATTCGCTTCCGGCCAGATAGAAGCAGGTGTCTATAAATTTAATTGGGTCATCGGTAGGCAGTTTCACCGTTACGTTGCCGCCGCCCACGATGGGGTACATAAATTCCCCCAGCACCGGTGTGGGCGCCAGATACAGCGCGCGGGTGACTGTGCCGTTGTTCTGTCCCACAATGCCGCCGACGCTTTCGTCTCCGGTTACCGGCACATTCTCCGGCGCGTTGGACGACAGGAAAAATACATCCTCTACAACGGCTCCATCGCCGTTAAGCCCCGCGATGCCGCCCACGTTATGTACGCCGGCGACTTTCGTCTCGGCGGTGTATGATTGGCTCACGCCGCTGTCCGCGGAGCCCGCGATGCCGCCGACGTTGCCGCCGCCGGTGACGAAGGATGCCGTTTCCAGCGAGCAGCCGGTGATCTGTCCCCCGCTGCTGCCGGCGATGCCGCCGACGTTGTTTCCGGTTCCGGTGACGGTCAGGCCGAGGCCCGCTATGTTTTGAATCACGGCCCCGCCGTTATGACCGACAACGCCGCCGACGTTGTTTGCGCCGCTGACGGTGAGGTTTTCCACCTCGGCGGAAAGGGCCGCCGTGTTGGAATACTGCCCCGCGATCCCGCCGACGTTGTCGCCGGTTCCGGTGACGGAGGCGTTACGGAGGCTGGCATCGGTCAAGGCTCCGGTGTTGTTCCCCACAAGGCCGCCGACGTTGTCGCCGGTGACGGAGGCCGTCACGGTCAGGCCGTCTATTGCGCATTGGATCATCTCTCCGGTGTTGTTCCCCACGAGGCCGCCGACATGGCCGCCGGTTCCGGTGACGGTCAGGTCAAAGCCCTGAATATTCCGGACCGTGCCCGCGTTGGAGCCGGCCAGACCGCCGACGCTGTCGGTTCCGGTCACCGTGTTGTTTCGCAGGATCAGGTCCCGCACCGTGCCGCCGGCGCCGATGGAGGAGAAGACGCCTGTGTCGGGGGTGGTGCTGTTGATTTGGCCTTGGGCGTTGGGGGTGGAACCGATGTTTTGGATGGCCCGCACGAACCCGTTGGGGCGTTCTCCATTCTCGTTATACGGACTCGCGGCGGTATAGGTGCCGGTGAACGCACCCGATACAATAGAGTTGTTGATGTTGATGGGGGTTCTGGTATTATTACTGATATCATTTCTCCGATAGTATCCTTGTCCGGTGGTATTCAGCCCTTCAAAGTCAATGTCGATTTCCTGTAAATAACGTCCCGCAAGAGTTGTAGCGTCTGGGACATTATTTCCAGACATTCCAACCGTATTCAAAAAGCCAATATTATTCAAATGCCTCGGTGTACGAATAGAATATGTGTGGGTGTTTTGGAAATACGATATTTGGGCAGAGGGGTTCGCACCAAAGGACTGCATATCCTGTATCGTGTAAATAGACTTTGCAAACAGCGGGTTCAAATAGCCATGGAATACATTTGCATTGTTAGGGGTCTGTCCTAACAAAACCTCAACAGGATAAATGGCTCCATATTGATTGAGGCTGTCCCGCATATAGCCTTCTATGATATCAAGAGGGAGTAGAAAACCATTGTCAATATCAAAGATATTGATTGATTGCGGGCGTCCGTATCCAGAATTCTCTCGTATTATTTCCCCTGCTATATCACGGATTCCGAGAAAATGATTTCCTGAGTTAACTGAAGTAAGGATCACATAGCCATCTTCCAGCACGACCTGTCCGGGGCTGTAATCCAGTGTGTCCGCACTGTCATTGCCCCAAAGCCCGTACCAAACGGTCTCGCCGTCCAGCGTAGCCGTCTGCCCCGGAAAACGTGTGTTTACGTTCTTGTAAATCTCATAATAAGCGATATGGGGAATGATGATATTCGGTATCGGCCACAGGGGCGGTTCGGCATGAGCCGCCGCAAACGGGCTTGCGCCAAACGCAAGCAAGCGCGGATAGGTATAGGAATCCGGATTGTCAACGCCACTGACGGGAGCAGCCGGTCCGCTCCCGCGGGCCCATGCCGCACCGCCTAAAGACATTACAGCCGGCGCTGCCCGCAACTGCGTCACATCCTGTGCCGTCCCCGGAGGCGTTACTCCGACGGGCGACGCATTGTAACTGTCGGTCCGGAGGTACAGTACACTCGCGGCTGCCACTCCATCAGCGCGTCCGCCGCCAACCACCGCATTGTTGACATTGATGTTTCCAAAGAACGCGGTGCTGTACGCATTGGACAATGTGCCCGCGTTGATATAGCCAACCAAACCGCCGGTGGTCGCGGAAGCGCCTCTTATGGTAGCATCAAAAATATTGACCTGCGGGTTCCAGTTGCCGTAGTTATAGAACACATCGTGGACTGGGCCGTCGTCCATATATCCGGCCACACCGCCGACGTAGGCTGCGCTCTCACCGCCAACCCATGTAAAGTCCACATAGCAAGTATGGATCGTACCGGAGGACCATCCGGCGATGCCGCCGACATAGCTGTCGCCTGACACTTGATTGTAAGCGTTTATATCAATATCGGCCATATCAAAGTCTTTTGTCACGCCCACAAACGACCGCGTAATCGTCCCCGCGTTGCGTCCCGCGATGCCGCCGACATAGTCTCTGCCGGTGATGCTCGCGCCGACCATCGCCACGTTCTGGACCGTGCCGCTGTTCACGGCAAACAGGCCGATATTCTCGCCGGTGAGCGCGTTGATCTTGACGTTGCGGACCTCTTTGCCGCTGCCGTCGTAGGTGCCGGTAAAACTGCCGACCACGGCGGAGTTCAATTCCGCGTAGTTCTTTGTCGCGGAAGCGCCATACTCCTTATAGTACACCGCAAAGTCCACGTCCAGCTGCTGGGTATACGTCCCGCTCAAGCCGGCATGGTTGATGTTGACGATATGCCGCGGCGAACGGATGCCATAGGCCGGGGCAAACAGGGGGTTGAATTCGTCTCTTCTGGCAATCGCGGCCATGCCCTGCCTAACCGTCACGGTGATGTTCTCGCCGGATGTCTTGTACGCATCCTCTAAAACAGCGTTCGGGATAAAAATCCACGCTTCCCGCACGTCGGCAGGGCCTTCCACACGCCCCGACCAGAACTCCGGAACCGTAACCGTGCCCGTGCCTGTAAGAGTAATCGTATAGGGAGTATCATCAATGATCAGCGTGTAGGCGCCGGGGATGAAGGTCATTCTGATGCCGTAGCCGTCATGCTCCACGACCGCGTCAGAGAGCGGGCCGTCTTCCCAGACAACATCGGAGTCTGGGTATATCTCATAATACAGGATGTCCGCCTCCGCCTGCTCCCCGTCGTCCTCCACAATCGGCCAGTTGGGGTTCTGCATCGCGGCCTTGCCCTGCCCGCCCGCGATAAAATAGGGGTAGGGGTAGATATCGTTGGTGTAATTCCCGTCGCCATCGACGGCCACAATCAATTCCTCCGTCAGCCCCGGCAAAACCGCCCAGCCCGTGACGGAAAACGTATCGTACAATCCAAACGTGCTGAGAGGAACAAAGGAATCTCCCGAGGGAGCCGCATTGGGCGTCAGCCTGTTGTAGTCCTCCCGCTCCGGGCGAAGCCCCTTGCCGGAGAGGTAATAGGTGTGCGGGAAGTTACCCTCCGGAACACTGTCGGTGCCCACGATAGGCCGCATAATGCTCTCGTATACAGGCGCAACCGCCAGATACAGCGAACGCGCCACCGTGCCCGTCGTATACCCGCCGACCAGCCCGCCGGACGTAGGGGTACCCGCTACAGGCGAGGTTTCACGCGGGGAAATCACCACGGAGTCCTCAATCGTGCCGCCGCTGAGCATACCGGCCAGACCGCCGGCGTTGTTATCGCCGCTGACTTGCGCCGTATCCTTCAAAAACTGCGCGTACACGCCGCTGACCGTGCCGCCGCTGACCGTCCCGGCGACGCCGCCGACGTTGGACGCGCCGCTGACCACGGGATCAAGCAGCGTGATATGGCTGACCGCGCCGCCGTCGCTGACCATGCCGGCCAGCGCGCCGACGTTGTCGGACGTGCCGATGACCTTGGGAGTGTCCAGCGTCAGGTCACGAACGGTTCCGGTAATGTTAGCAAACAGGCCCGCGCCGCTCACCGTCAGGTTTTCAATCGCGCGGTTGCCGCCGTTCAGCGTACCGTTGAAATCTTCCAGAATCGGGGCAAAGCTATCGACCCATGCGCTCACGTTGATATCTTGGCCCAGCAAGAAGGTCTCGCCCGGCGTATAGCGTATATTGTACAGATGCCGCACCGTGCTGATGACATGTCCGGAGCCGTAGTACGGGGGCAGGCTTCGGATGCTTTCCGCGCTGATCGCGCCGTCGCCGCTTTCCAGACTGACGCGGATATCGCCGCCGTCAACGCCATATTCTGTAATTCCCATCGGGTTCGAGGCCCCCATAGCCCCGCCCACATAGTCAATGATCCAGTAGACCCGGACCAAGTCCGGGTTAGCAGAAGAATCCGATGGATGAGCAAGGCAAAGCCGTACATCAGCGGCTAAGGGCGCACCGGTGGAAAAATATGACGGTAACGATGATGCGTCGGCGGCATCCAATGTCTCAGTAACCGTGCTGCCGCTGATCTGCAACGTATATGTCCCTGTGACGGGCACCGTCACCACGGCGTACAGCACGT
>WRLJ01000020.1 GCA_009777685.1 Oscillospiraceae bacterium
GTGGGGGGTCCGGGGGAGACCTCCCCCGGAAATGCCTGAACACCACCCAAACCCACAGCCGGACGGGCAAACGGTGAAAACCCGTTCCCCCGAAGTTTGCAGATAACCCTGCGGGACGCCGAGGTCTGCGTCCCCTACGGTGTGTGCGGTGGGGCAAACGCGGACGGGATGTGTATGACCGGGCAAACCACGGCGCGATGTGGGCAAAGCAAATGCTCTTGCCCTACATTTTTCATTTTCAATTTGCAAACGCTCCGCGTTTGTGGTATCGTAGGGGAGATATCCAATGGAAAGAGACGGGGAGAGACGATGGACTATAATGCGACACTGAATCTGCCGAAGACGGACTTTCCCATGCGGGCGGGCCTGCCCGCGCGCGAGCCGGGGTTGCTGCCGCGCTTGAGGGAGGTCTATGCCGGGCTCATGGAGCGCAACCGGGATAAGCCGCCCTTTATCCTGCACGACGGCCCGCCCTTCTCCAACGGGCCCATTCACGCCGGCACGGCGCTGAACAAGATTCTAAAGGACTTCATCATCCGGTATAAAAACATGACGGGGTGCTACGCGCCGATGGTGCCGGGCTGGGACAACCACGGGATGCCCATCGAGAGCGCCATCATCAAAAAGCGCAAGCTGGACCGCGCGAAAATGAGCATTCCCGAATTCCGCGACGCCTGCCGGGACTTCGCCTCGCAGTCGGTCGGCACACAGCGGGAGCAGTTTATCCGGCTGGGCCTGCTGGGCGACTGGGACCACCCCTATCTGACGATGGACCCGCGCTTTGAGGCGCGGGAGGTCGGGATTTTCGGGGAAATGTACCAAAAGGGGCTGATCTACAAGGGTCTGAAGCCCGTCCACTGGTGCATCCACGACCGCACCGCGCTGGCCGAGGCCGAGATCGAGTACCGGGACAGCGCCTGCGAGTCCGTTTATGTCAAGTTTCCCGTGCAGGACGACAAGGGGCTGTTTGCCCCTTACGGCGATTTGGCCCAAACGTATTTCATCATCTGGACGACAACGACGTGGACCCTGCCGGGCAACACCGCCGTCTGCCTGCATCCCGCGCTGGAATACGCGCTGGTCCGGGCGGGGGGCGAGCGGTTCATCCTGGCCTCTGAACGGCTGTCCGCCGTGGCGGCCGCCGCGGGCTGGGCGGACTATGAGGTCCTGCGCGTCTTCAAGGGCCATGAGCTGGAATACATGACGGCGCGGCATCCCTTCCTGGACCGCGGCAGTCTGATCGTCAACGGGCTGCACGTCACCGCCGCCAGCGGCACGGGCTGTGTCCACACCGCCCCGGGCCACGGCGCGGAGGACTATGCCGCGGGTCTGGCCTACAAACTGCCGATGCCCGTTCCGGTGGACGGCGCGGGCCGGATGACCGGCGAGGCGGGCGCGGTCTGCGCGGGCCTGCGCTACGACGAGGCCAACGCCGCCATCGCGGCTCATCTAAAGGAAACGGGCCTGCTGCTGGCTGCGGAAACCATCGGGCATACCTATCCCCACTGCTGGCGGTGCGGCAATCCCGTGTTGTTCCGCGCCACGCCGCAGTGGTTTGCCAGCGTGGACAGCATCAAGGAGGCCGCCTGCGCCGAGGTGGAGCGGGTGACGTGGCTGCCGGCGTGGGGCCGGGAGCGGATGCTGGCGATGGTGCGTGAGCGCAGTGACTGGTGCATCTCGCGCCAGCGCCACTGGGGCCTGCCGATCCCCGTGTTTTACTGCAACGCCTGTGAAAAGCCGGTCTGCACGCCGGAGACGGTCAAAAAGACCGCGGCGCTGTTCGCGGAACACGGCTCCAACGTCTGGTATCTCAGGGACGCGGCGGAACTGCTGCCGGACGGGTTTTCCTGCCCCCACTGCGGCGCGGCGGAGTTTACCAAGGAAACCGACACCCTCGACGGCTGGTTTGACTCCGGCTCCTCCCACGACGCGGTCCTGCGGACCCGAGACGAACTGCGCTGGCCCGCCGACGTCTATCTGGAGGGCGTCGACCAGTACCGGGGCTGGTTCCAGTCCAGCCTGCTGACCGCCGTCGCCACCGGAGACGGGCGCGCCCCCTACGGCACGGTCATTATGAACGGCTGGGTGGTCGACGGCGAAGGGCGCAAAATGAGCAAATCGCTGGGCAACGGCGTTGACCCCGTGGAGGTCTGCCGCCAGAACGGGGCCGACATCCTGCGGCTCTGGGTCGCCTCCAGCGACTATCACAGCGACGTCCGCGTGTCGGGCGACCTGCTGAAGCAGCTGGGCGATATCTACCTGAAAATCCGCAACACCTGCCGGTTCCTGCTGGGCAATCTGTATGATTACCGGCCCGGCCAATACGCGCCGGCGGAGCTGGACCAATGGGCCCTGCACCGCCTGGAGGAACTGCGCGTCAAGGTGCTGGACGCCTACGGGCGCTATGAATTCCACTCCATCCTGCACGCCGTCCACAACTTCTGCGTGCTGGACATGAGCAGCTTCTATCTGGACATCGTCAAGGACACGCTGTACTGCGAAAAGCCGGACAGCCCCGCGCGCCGCGCCGTCCAGTCGGCGCTGTATACCGTGCTGGACACGCTGACGCGGCTGATTGCGCCCATTTTGGCCTTCACCGGCGAGGAGATCTGGTCGTTTATCCCCGGTGCGCGGGAGACCAGCCCGCTTTATGCCGGAATGCCGGAGGCTGTCAGCCGGGATTACCGGCCCGGCCCGGTTGATCTGATTTTCAGCGAGGTCCGCCCCGCCGTCAACAAGGCGCTGGAGGACGCCCGCGCCGCCAAAATCATCGGCAAGCCCCTGGACGCCGCCGTCACCGTCACGCTGGAGCCGGCGCTGTACGCACAGCTCGCGCCCCGCGCCGCGCTGACGCAGGCGTGCTGTATCGTCTCGGCGCTGACCCTGCGGGAGGGCGGCGCGCTCTCCGTGGAGGTCGCCCCCGCGCCGGGCGGCAAGTGCGAGCGCTGCTGGGGTTACTTTGAAACCCTGGGAAGCGACCCGTCGCACCCGTCGCTGTGTCCCCGCTGTACCGCGGCGGTCAGCCCATGAAGCTGAAACGCTGGATGCTCTGCCTGCCCTCCGCCGCCCTGCTGATCGCGGCGGACCAGGTTCTAAAGCGCTGGGTCGCCGGGCAGAAGGACGTGTGGCTCCCCCAGGGCGGCGGGCCGCGTATCCCGGGCCTGATCGGCCTGACCTATCACACCAACACCGGCGCGGCCTGGGGACTGCTGGACGGCGTGGAGTACGCGTGGATTTTCTTCGTCGCGCTGGCGGCGGCGGCCGCCGCCGCGATTGTCTGGGCGCTGGTGAAGGGCGTGTTCCCGTCCGCCGTCGCCGACGGCGCGATGACGCTGGCTCTGGGCGGCGCGCTGGGCAACGCCATTGACCGCGCCCTCCCCGGCCATGCCGTGGTGGACTATCTGGAGTTTCTGTTTGTGCGCTTTCCCGTCTTCAATCTGGCGGATGTCTGCCTCGTGTGCGGCGGCGTCCTGCTGGCGGCGTATACGCTGTTTGCGGGCGGGGCGGAGAACAAAAGCCATGCTGTGGACACAGACGGTCCCGCCTGAGCGGGACGGCAGCCGCGCCGACGTCGTTCTGGGCGCGCTCGGGCCGCTCTCGCGCAGCGCGGCCCAGCGGCTGATCGCGGAAAACCGCGTGCGGCTCAACGGAGAGACCGCCCGCAAGAACACCCGCGTCAAGGCCGGCGACCGGCTGGAGGCGGATATTCCGGAGCCGGAACCGGCCGAGGCGAGGCCGGAGGCCATCCCGCTGGACATCCTCTATGAGGACGCCGACCTGCTGGTCGTCAACAAGCCGCGGGGGCTGGTGGTCCACCCCGCGCCGGGGCACCCCGGCGGCACGCTGGTCAACGCCCTGCTGCACCACTGCGGGGATTCCCTCAGCGGCATCGGCGGCGTGCGCAGGCCGGGCATCGTCCACCGCATCGACAAGGACACCGGCGGCTTGCTGGTCGCCGCCAAGACCGATTTCGCCCACGCCGCTCTCAGCGCGGCCCTGAAAGCCCATGAGATCGAGCGCGTCTATACCTGCCTCGCGCGCGGCTGCCCGAAGGCCGATACGTTCACGGTCGACGCGCCCCTGGGGCGGCATCCGGTCCGCCGCAAGGAGCAGGCCGTTCTGCGGGACGGGCGGCGCGCCGTCACCCATGTCGAGGTGCTGGCGCGGTACGCCGGAAAGACCGGCTCCGGCCGCTACAGCCGCCTGCTCTGCCGTCTGGAGACGGGCCGCACCCACCAGATCCGCGTCCATCTGGCGCACATCGGGCATCCCATCGCGGGCGACCCGCTGTACGGCGCGGACAAGTCCGCCCCGCTGACCGGCGGCCAGCTGCTCCACGCGGGCCGCCTGAGCTTCACCCACCCCCGCACCGGCGGGGACATGCGCTTTACCGTGCCGGAGCCGGCGGCATTCCAGGAATTTCTCTACAGAAAAGGACTTGAAGTATGCGCGATTTGAGCGGCGTTTTGCTGGCGACTGACCTGGACGGAACCCTGCTGGGGCGCGATCACGCGATCCCGCCCGGCAGCGCGGCGGCGGTCTCGCGCTTTATGCGGGCGGGCGGGCGGTTCACGCTGGCCACGGGGCGGAGCCTGCCGGGCCTGGCCCACGTCAAGCCCTCCGTGCCCGTCAACGCCCCCGCCGTCCTGCTCAACGGCGCGCTGGTATACGACTATGAAACGGAAGCCCTGCTGTACGGGCAGCCGCTTTCGCCGGAGGCGCGCGCGCTGGGGGATATTCTCCACCGGCGGTATCCCGATTTGGGGCTGGAGATCATGACCCTGCGGCAGAAATACGCCGTGTGCCGCAACGCGCAGATCGACGCGCATCTCGCCTATGTCCGGTGCGGCGCGATGGATTTGGAAACGCCCGGCCAAGCGCCGGCGGACTGGTACAAGCTGCTGGCGGTGGACACGCCGGAGCGTCTGCGGCCCGTCGGCGAGTGGCTGAAGGCGGAGTTCGGGGACCGGATGCAGATATGCTACTCGGCGTCCACCCTGCTGGAAATTCAGGACATGGGCGTGGACAAGGGGGCCGGCGTGGCCCGCGTGGCGGAGCTGACCGGCGCGCGGGAGGTCTACTGTGCCGGGGACAACGAAAACGACCTGCCCATGCTGCGGGCCTTCCCCTCCTTTGCGCCCGCCAACGCCACGGACGCCTGCAAGGACGCCGCGATGGCCGTCGGCCCCGATTGCGGGGAGGATTTTATGGCGTTTGTCATCGAGAGGATAGAGAACGGGCCTGCGTGAGGCGCGCGGGGAACAAATGAAGACACTGCGGAAGGACTAGGGACGCCATGCCAAATCAACTCACCGTTAAAGCCCGCGCGAAGGTCAATCTCGCGTTGGATGTGCTCGGGCGGCGCGAGGACGGGTATCACGACCTGCGGATGGTCATGCAGACCGTTTCCCTGCACGATACGCTGATTCTGCGCCGCTGGGGCCGGCGGCGCGGCGATGCGCCCGAGGCGCGCCTGATGGTGCGCGCCTGCCCCCGCCTGCCGGTGGATCAGCGCAATCTGGCGCTGGCCGCCGCGCGGCTTTTTCTGGAGCGGACGCGGCAAAGCGGTTTCGCTCTCGAAATCGAGCTGATCAAGCGCATCCCCGTCGGCGCGGGGCTGGGAGGCGGCTCGGCGGACGCGGCGGCGGTACTGCGCGGCCTGCGGCGGATGCTCATGCCGCGGCTCACCGACGAGACCCTGCGCGCCTGGGCGCTGGAGCTGGGCAGCGACGTGCCGTACTGCGTGACGGGCGGCACCTGCCTGGCGGAAGGACGCGGCGAGGTGCTGACGCCGCTGGCGCCGCTGGCGGACTGCTATATCGTCCTGTGCAAGCCCGGCTTTTTCATTTCCACGCGCCGGGCGTTCGCGGAGCTGGGGCCGATTGGCCGGCGGCCGGATATTCCCGCGCTGCTGGACGCCCTCGCGCGGGGCGACCTGTCCGCGACGGGGCGGTCGATGCTGAACGTGTTTGAGGCAGAGACGGCGCGGCGGCACGGCGCGCCGGACGCGATCCGCGCGGTGATGGAGCGGCACGGCGCGGCGGGCGCGGTGATGAGCGGCTCCGGCCCCGCGATGCTGGGCCTGTTTGCGGAGGAGTCCAGCGCGCGCGCGGCCTGTCAGGCCCTCAAGGGCGAATTTCCGAAAACCGTATTGTGCCGCCCGGTCCCGGCAGACGCGTGACGCTGTTTTTTTCATTTTTTTGTTCAAAGCGCAAAATTCGTGGAAAACAGCCGGGGGATATGGTATAATAACGCCGTAGCGAAGAGCGCGTGAAGACGCGGCTCCTTTGCGTCCGGCGCGCCGGACAGGGCAGACTGTCCGCGGGCGGCAGGACCGTAAACCAACGGGAGGCGGCGACCATCATGAAAAACATCACGAGCTTGCAGGATCTGTTCCTGAACGCGGCGCGGCGTGACCGGATCCCCGTGACCATTTTCCTCATCAACGGCTTTCAAATCAAGGGAGTGGTGCGCGGCTTTGACAGCTTTACCGTCGTAGCGGACTCCGACGGCAAGCAGCAGCTGATCTATAAATCCGCCATCTCCACCATCTGCCCGGCCAAGCCGGTCAATTTGGCCGAGGAGGCGGAAAACGCGGAGGCGGCGGATATTTAACCGATGAAAAATCAGGGCTATTGGATCATGCGGCTGGTCATGCTGGTGCTGATCGCGTTTGTGCTTGTCTATATGGGCTACCACGCGTTCGACGCGCTGTACGACCCGCTGCGCACGGTGACATGCGTGCTGGTGCGGACGGAATCCTCGTATCCGGTCAGCGGGCTGTTCGTGCGCGAGGAGCTGCTGGTCGGCCTGCCGGAGGGCACACTGCGGTTTGCCGTATCGGACGGGGAGCGCGTGGCCGGCGGGCAGACCGTGGCCATGCGCTATGACGACAGCCGCGTGCCGGAGGCCGCCGCCGAGCTGCGCCTGCTGGAAAACCATCTTCAGCAGCTTTTGCAGATCGACAACCGCACCGTGACCGCCTCGGACAGCGCGCAGGCCAAGACCGCCGTGCAGGACGCCGTCTCCGTTCTGCGCGATACCGCCGACAGCGGGCGCTGGCTGATGCTGCGCCAGAACAGCAAGGAACTGCGCGACGCGCTGTTCCGTCAGGAGGTCGCCTTAAACGGGCGGGAGGGCCTGCCCGCGCGCATGGAAGAGACGCGCGCGCGCATTGAGGAGCTGAGCGCGCGGCTCGAGGCGTCGTACACCGCCGTCACGGCCCCGCAGGGCGGGCTGTTCGTGTCGGCCGCGGACGGGTATGAAAATCTGGTCAGCCGCGCCACCGCCGCGGCGCTGACGCCGCCGGAGCTGGACGCGCTGCTGAAGGCCGGGCCGGAGAGGTTGCCCCGCAACACGGGCAAGCTGATCACGGACTCGGTCTATCGGTATGTCTTTTCCCTCCCCGAGCCGGAGGCGCGGAATCTGGGCGCCGGCGTCCGCCTGCGGTTCCATGACGCGCTGAGTTCCTTTACGCAGAGCATGGAGGTCGAGCGCGTATCGCCGCCCGACGGCGGGCGCGTGACCGTCACGCTGACCAGCCGCCGCTATCTCTCGCGCTTTTACGGGCGGCGGCGCATGGACGCCGATCTGGTATACCGCGAACACGAGGGCCTGCGCGTCCCCCGCGAGGCGGTGTATCTGGACGAGGCGGACGGCTCCACCTACGTCTATTGCCGCGTGCTGAGCCAGGCCGTCCGGAAACGGGTCGAAATCATCATGGAAGTGGAGCGCGAGAACTTCTTCCTGTGCCGCTACGAGCCGGACAGCTCCCGCAACCTGCTGCCGGGCGACGAGATCATCACGGCGGGCCGGGATTTATACGACGGAAAGGTGATCTCCTGATCCATGCCGTTCCGCTCTCCGTCCCCGAGGGCGGCGGGCGCCATCCCCGAGGAGGTTTCATCATGTCATCCATTTTTCAAAACGTGGCGCGGGTCCGCGCCCGCATCCGCGAGGCCGCGCTGGGGGCGGGGTACGACCCGTCCTCCGTTTGTTTGCTGGCGGCCGCCAAGCAGCAGCCGGTTGACAAAATACGGCAGGCCGTCGCCGCCGGCGCCGACGCCGTCGGCGAGAACCGCGTGCAGGAAATGCTGGCCAAAATGGACGCGGTCAACGCCCCGCTGCACTTCATCGGGCGGCTGCAAAAGAACAAGGTCAGGCATGTCGTCGGGCGCGTTGCGCTGATTCACTCGATTGAGGACTGGGACCAGGCCGCCTATGCGGCGCGGTACGCCGAAGCGCAGGGAATCGTGCAGGACGTGCTGCTGCAGGTCAATATCGCCTGTGAGCCGACCAAGGGCGGCTTTGCGCCGGAGGCGCTGAGGGACGCGCCGGAGGCGCTGAGGGCCCTCCGGGACCTGCGGGGCCTGCGCGTGCGCGGGCTGATGTGCATTCCGCCGCCGCCGGAAACCGCGGCCGCGGAGGAGGGCTGGGAAGGGGAGGATAAATATTTTTCTAAAATGCGCCAACTTTGTGTTGACATAAGACCGATTATCACCGATAATGGGAGTAGTCACGCCGAAAGCGCTGTGCCAATCCTTTCCATGGGCATGAGCGGCGACTACGCCAGAGCGGTCGCCTGCGGCTCTACCCTTGTACGGGTCGGGTCGGCCATCTTCGGCGCAAGGACGCAATAACATGCGAGGCAGGGGGTCGTACATTATGGGTTTGTTCGACGAAATCAGAAAAGCGGTGCGCCCGTACGCGGAAGACGAGGAAGATGTATTCCCGGAGTTCCCGCAGCCCCGGGAGCGGGATCGGGAACGGGAAAAGTCGCGCGCGGCGGATAATCCGCGCGACAAGGTGCTGAACATCCACACGACCACGCAGCTGCAGGTCGTTCTGGTCCAGCCCGAGCAGTTCGAGGCCGCCTCGGACATCGCCGACCATCTGCGCGACCGCCGGACGGTCGTGCTGAATCTGGAAAAAGCCAACCGCGACGCCGTGCGCCGGCTGGTGGACTTCCTCTCCGGCGTGGTCTATGCCCAGGGCGGCAAGATCAAGCCCGTGGCCCGCAGCACATACATCATCACGCCGTACAACGTGGACATCATGGGCGGCGATCTGATGGACGAGCTGGAGAGCAACGGCTGGTACATGTAGGCAAACGCGGCGCGTTTGACGAATCCACAGTCCGGTAAACGCGGTGCGTTTGCCGTGGAGGCTGTGCCCCGGCGGCCCGCGAGGGCGGCGGCCGCGGCCAGCCCAAAACACACCCGGGCGGATGAGCGCGCGGAAAACCAAAACGGGGTGACACTATGCTGACGCCGCAGGAAGTAGCGGACAAAACTTTCAAACAGGCCTTTGTGGGCGGGTATGATATGCCGGCGGTGGACGAGTTTCTGGAACAGCTCACCGAGGACTATACCAATCTGTACAAGGAAAACGCCGTCCTGAAAAACAAGATGAAGGTGCTGGTCGAAAAGCTGGAGGAGTACCGCGGCAACGAGGACTCCCTCCGTCAGGCGTATCTGGCGATCCGCGCCCAGGCGGAAAAAGAGCTGGAAGGTTCCCGCGCCGAGAGCGGGCGCATTCTGGAGGAGGCCCGCGCGCAGGCGCGGGAATACACCGGAAATGTCGAGGAGCTGGTCGCGCGCGAGCAGAAGCGCCTGAGCGTGACGCGCGAGCAGACCGCGGCGTTTGTGAACATCCTCAAGGAGTGCTACGGGCGGCAGATCGAACAGCTGGACATCATCCTCTCGGCCTCTATGGAGGATTCGCCGAAGCAGAAGCATGACGCCGCCGTGAGCGCCGCCGCCGAGGAAATCAACGCCTCGCTGACGGCCTCCATCAGCGAAGCCGCGCCGCCGCCGCCGGAGCCCGCGCCGCCCGAAGCGGCGGAGGAACCCGCACCGGCCGCGCCGGTCGCACCGGTCGTACCGGCCGCACCGGTCGTACCGGCCGCGCCGCCGCCAACTCCGCCGGAGCCGCCTTCCGCGGCCGACGAGGATTTGGTGTACTCCATCCAGCAAAGCCTGACGGCGACCTTCAACGAGGAGGTCGACTGGACCCCCGACGATATTTCCGAGGCGCGCCGGCCGAATTTTGATTTTTCATCTCTGCCCGGCAATTTCGGGCATAATAAACCGGACAGGGAACCCAGGGGCAAAAAGAAAAAATAAGCGTCAGACGCGCAGCGTTTGACCCGACGGGCAGACGGCAGATGCGAAAGTTTCTCTGCCCTCTGCCCGCTCACTTTTTCAGGGAGGAGCCGGACGATGACCGAGACGAAGCTCAGCGGACGGCGTGTGTTCAGCGGGCGCGTGTTCGATGTGGAGGTTGACCAAATCGAGATGGACGGCGGGCGGCGCGCCGAGCGCGAGGTCGTCCGGCATCCCGGCGGCGTGGGCGTCCTGGCCGTCGACGAGGCGGGCCGCGCGGTCATGGTGCGCCAGTACCGCTACGGGGCGGGCCGCGAAATGCTGGAGATTCCCGCCGGGCGGCTGGAGCCGGGCGAGGACCCCAGGCAAGCCGCCCTGCGCGAGCTGCGCGAAGAGACGGGCGCGCGCGCCGGCGTTTGCGTCAGCCTGGGCGAAATCATCCCCACCGGCGCGTACTGCTCCGAGCGCATTTACCTGTATCTGGCCCGGGACCTGACCTGGGGCGGGACCGACCCGGACGACGGCGAAATCGTCGAGATCGAGCGCGTGCCGCCGGACCGGCTGTGGGCGGACATCCGCGCGGGCCGGATAGATGACGCGAAAACCATCGCCGCCGTCTGCCGGGCGTTGGGGGAGCTGGAGCTGAGCGCCGCGCCCTGAGCATCGGGGAGGAGCGCGCGGAGGGCTGTAAAAAGGGAGGGTGCGCCGGATGAGCGACAAAAAAACGGTTTTGATTGTGGAGGACGACCCCTCGATCGCCAACATTGTGGAATATCATCTGAAAAAAGCCGGATATCTTGTGCTGAAAGCCTTTGACGGGCCGGCCGGGCTGGAAATGACGCTGTCCGAAAGGCCGGACCTTGTCCTGCTGGACATCATGCTGCCGCTGCTGGACGGCTTTTCGGTCTGCCGCGCCATCCGCGAGCGCGATCCGGTGACGCCGGTTCTGCTGCTGACGGCGCGCGGCGAGGAGGAGGACAAGGTGCGCGGGCTGGAGCTGGGCGCGGACGACTATATCACCAAGCCGTTTTCGACCCGGGAGCTGCTCGCGCGCGTCCGGGCCAACATGCGCCGCCCCCGCCCGGAGGGGGAGCCGGAGACCGGTCTGCTGGAGGCGGGCGCGCTGACGCTGGACCCGGGCCGCCTGGAGGTCCGCCGCGGCGGCGTTCCGCTGGAGCTGAGCCAGCGGGAATTTGATTTGCTTCTCTACCTCTGGCAGCGCAGGAATAAGGTCGTCAGCCGCGAGGATTTGATGGAAAAGGTCTGGGGCTATGAGTATTACGGCGATCTGAGGGCCGTCGACGTGGCGGTGCGCCGCCTGCGCGAGAAGCTGGAGGAAAACCCCGCCGAGCCGGTGTATATCCTGACGCGGCGCGGCGCGGGCTATCTGTTCTCGGCAGAGGGCTGACGCCTCCCGCCATGACGGCGATCCATTTTCAACTTCCCCAAAGGGGGCGTTCTTATGTTCCGGACGCTGTATATAAAACTGGTCCTGATCCTGATCCTGCTGATCGTCTCCCTGATGGCGGTCGTGGGCGTCTTTCTGGTCAACGGGGTCACGCAGTTTTATATGGACGAGTTCTCGCGCCAGATGGCGGACGCCTTCAACGACAACCGTAACTTTGCCGAGTCGCTGCATAACGCCGCGGAGAGCGGCGCGGCGGCGGTCAGCAGCGTCGCCCTGTCCAGCTCGGCCATTCTCGGCATCGACGGGCGCGAACGGTTCGTCTTCGTGCTGGACGGGCACAACGGGCGGGTGCTGGCCGGTCCCGCGGAGCACGCCGGCCGCATCGACCTGACGCCGAACGTGCTGGCCGCGCTGGGCGGCCGGTCCGGCTATGAGCTGACGCTGGCCGACCGCATCTTCGATTGCGCCGTGCCGCTGGAAAACACGGCGGGAGACCGGTATATCGTCTATATCTACGATTCCCGCGAGAGCCTGCGGCGCCTGACCGCCTCACTGGTGACCATCGTTGTGGAGGCCGTGATTTTCGGGCTGGCCATTTCCATCATGCTGGCCCTGCTGCTGAGCAAGACGATGACCACGCCGATCGAAAACCTGACGCGCTCAGCCTCCAGCGTGGCCGACGGCGACTTTACGCGCGTGCCGGAAAGCGAGTCGTCCGACGAGATCGGCGTGCTGACGCGCACGTTCAGCCACATGGCCCGCGTCCTGCGCGAGACGCTGGAAGAGGCGGCCGGCGAGCGCGATAAGTTCGGCACGCTGTTCCAGCACATGACCGACGGCATGATCGCCTTCACGCGCGACGGCGCGCTGCTGCACATCAACCCCGCCGCCATCCGCCTTTTGGGGCTGAAGGAGGAGGACGGGTCCGCCGATTTTCAGTCCCTGCTGGGCGACGTGGCCTCGCCGGACGAGCTGGCCGGTCTTTCGCCGCCGGGCTATGTGGAGAAAAACGCCGAGCGCGGGGGCAGCCATTTCCGCGTCTTCTTCGCCCCCTTCGGCGGGTTCGGCCCGGACGATCAGGGCGGGATCATGGCGGTCATCCATGACATCACCGAACAGGCGCGGCTGGACAGCGTCCGCCGTGAGTTTGTCTCCAATGTCTCCCACGAACTGCGCACGCCGCTGACCAATGTTCTGAGCTACGCCGAGGCGCTGGCCGACGACGAGGGCCTGCCGCCCGACACGGTGCGCAGCTTTGCCGGCGTCATCGTCGGGGAAGCGGGCCGCATGACGCGGATCGTGCAGGACCTGCTGACGCTGTCGAAATTCGACTACGGGAAGATGGACTGGCGCATTTCGCGCGTGGATTTCGCCGCGCTGCTGCCCGGTGTGCGGCAGGCGATGCTGATGGACGCCGGGCGGCGCGGGCTGAGCCTGCGGCTGGAGCTGGGCGCGGACCTGCCCGCGATCTACGGGGACCGCGAGCGGCTGGAGCAGGTGGTGTTCAATATCCTGTCCAACGCCCTGTCCTACACCCCCGAGGGCGGCGACGTCCTCATCAGCGCCCGTCACGAGGACGGGCAGATCGTCATCCGCGTGGCGGACACGGGCGTAGGCATCTCCC
>WRLJ01000021.1 GCA_009777685.1 Oscillospiraceae bacterium
CGCGCGCCGTTGTCCGCCGCGTAGCGGATGCCCGCATTGACGACGGACGAGGAGCCGGAGCCGTTGTCGTCCAGTACCTTTACGGGCATGATGGACACATTTCCGGACGCCGTTTCCGCAATCGTGCCCGCGACATGGGTCCCGTGCCCCTCCCCGTCCCTCGGGTTGTTGTTGCCGTGGATCAGATTCCAGCCGGCGGTCACACGGCCAGCCAGGAACGGGTGGGACGCGTCCACGCCCGTATCCAGCACCGCCACCGTAATCCGCGGCAAAGTATTCGCGGCAGGCGCCAGATACTGCTGGTACCGGTCCGCGCCGATGCGCTCCACGCCCCAGCTCCGGTAGGCGTCGATGCTGACAAGAATATCCGGCTCGCAATATTCGGCGGCGGACTCAAGATGCTCCATCGCGTCCCGGGTGTCCAGCTCGCTGTCGAATTGCAGAATGTATGTATTGTCGGGTCCCTCGATCGTTTGGGTCACCCCGTGGATCGGGCCGAAGGATTCCAGGGAGGCGCCGCCGGTGTTCAGGATCAGCCTTTTGGTCTGATACGGCTTGGTCAGCTTGATCCTCCGGCCTTCGGAGATATATCCCACATCGTACAGCAGACTGTCCGCCATCGCGCCGATGGGCACGAAGACCCGCCCGTTCCGGGCCTCGGGAGGCGTATCCAACCGGACGCGCCTGCCGTTGACGGTCATCGTATCGGAGCCGGGGCGGAGCGTAATGTCCGCGCCGTCGCTGGTGATGCTGATATCGTGGGTCTGGGGATCGAAGGACGCCTCGATGTCCAGCAGCTCCGTCAGAACGTGGACGGGCAGCATCGTGCGGTACTCGTCGCTGATGTACGGCGCGGTGCCGCGCCCGGGGTCGATCTCCACGGTTTCGCCGTTGACGGTCATTTCCGGATCGTCCGGCCGGAGCTCAACCTCGAAGATATAGTCTGTGTCCCAGGTGTCCCAAACCAGCAGAGACAGCTCCTGCATATAGGCTTCAAAATCAAACCCATCGCCGTCCGGGGCAAAGCCGCCCGCGTGGCTCGGAACCCATCCAAGGGCCAATACCAGAACCAATAAAATGGATAACGCGCGTTTTCGCCAGATCGAGAGCATCCGTCTCCCTCCTTCTCGCCGCTTCGCGGCAGACAAGTCCGTGCATCGGGGAAATGAGCCTTGCCGCGCATACACAGTATAACACAGCCTCCCGCCGTTTTCCAACCTATTTCCCGAACATTTTGCGCGCGGGAAATAGGGCGCGCCGGGGGGCGTCGTGCCCTACGGTGTGTGCGGCGGGGCATACGGCGGGATGCAGGGACCTTATCGGTTCAGCGGCTGAAAAAGCTCATCAGGCTGAAGTCTCTGGGCATCGGGATGGTCAGCATGTAAATGCTCGCCAAGAGGAACGCGGCGCAGGAAATGATGATGATGGTCTTTTTGTTCGTGTAATTCTTGAACGTGCCCGCGATACCCAGCATAAACAGAACCACCGAGTACAGCACCGTCACGAGCGCGAAGGCGTCCGCGTTGGCGTTGTCCGAATTGCCTTTTTGCAGAAGGTCGTCCGACTCCTCCAGCAGCTCGTAGGCGTCGGCAAAATAGGTCTCTACAAAGCCCTCCTTTTCAAAGGGGGAGACGGATTCGCCGCGCGCCTCGGTTTCCTCCAGGGACCACTCGAAGGCATCCTCCAGCTCGGGCGACATGCTTTCCGCCAATTGCTCGATCTTCCACTCCGCCTTTTCCGCTCCGGACACATCGCCCTCGCTCTCGGCAAAGTGCATGTCGATGAGCAGGCTGAAGACATTGTTGTACAGCACCATGTCCTGCATCAGCAGCTGTACGCCGGCGTTGTACTCCGCGCCGCCCTTGGAGGCCAGGTCGTTGCTGGTCGTATAGTTCGCGGCTTGATTGCTGCCGTGCAGCCCGCCGATCCAGCTGGCCCACGCGGTCAGCACGGCCGTCACGCCCAGCAGGATCACTACGACCAGCTCCAGGATCTCATCTTTGGTCTTTTTGGGTTTTTGCCGTGTTTCGCCTTGCATCTCATTTTGCATCTCGTTTTACCTCCCGACAAAATACGGCGCGATACCGCCGCGTCCGCCCGTTCCGGCGGTTTTTCTATTTATTATAACGGACCGGGCCGGGCTTGTCAATTCCTGTGAAATGATGGTTTTGATTTACCATCGTTTTGCGGATAACCCGCGGCGGCCGCCAAACAAATTCATCGCCCGCGATTGATAAGAGCGCGGAAGGTATGGTAGAATGGAAAGCATCCGCCGCAGGGATACACCATCAGGAATTTGAAAGGACCGGTTATGATGTTGGAAGCACTGAAACAGCAGGTCTTTGAGGCCAATGTAAGCCTGCCGGCGCACGGGCTGGCCGCGTTCACCTGGGGCAACGCCTCCGGAATCGACCGCGAAAGCGGCCTTGTCGCCATCAAGCCCTCGGGCGTGGAATACAGCGCAATGAAGGCCGGCGACATCGTCGTCGTCGGCCTTGACGGCAGGCGCGTGGAGGGCAGCCTCGCCCCGTCGTCCGACACGCCGACGCATTTGGCCCTGTACCGGGCGTTTCCCTCTTTGGGCGGCGTCGTCCACACGCACAGCCGCTGGGCCACCCTCTTCGCGCAGGCGGGCCGCGGTATCCCGGCTTTGGGCACCACGCACGCGGACCATTTTTACGGCGAGGTCCCCTGTACCCGCCCCATGACGGCGGCCGAAATCGGCGGCGATTACGAAACGGAGACCGGAGCGGTCATCCTGGAGCGCTTTAACGGCCTTGACCCCGCGCAAATCCCCGCCGTCCTGGTCTACAGCCACGGCCCGTTCGCCTGGGGCAAGGACGCGGCCGAGGCCGTCCGCAACGCCGCGGTGCTGGAGGAGGTCGCGATGATGGCGTGGTACTGCCTGTCGCTCTGCCCGTCGCTCCCGCCGATGCAGCGGGAGCTTTTGGACCGGCATTATCTCAGAAAGCACGGCCCGGGCGCGTATTACGGGCAGAAGGACACCCTATAAAAACGTTTGATAGTCCCGCAGGTTTTCCCGCAGCAGGGCCGCGGGGTCCAGCTGATACGGGCATCTGGACGCGCAAACGCCGCAGGAGGTGCATCCCTTGATTTTCTCCATTTCGCCGCGCCAGTGACCGGACAGAAACCCCTGCGCCGGCGCGCGGCGCAGCAGCAGCGACATGCGCCCGCACCAGCTGATTTGTATGCCCGCCGGGCACGGCATACAATACCCGCACCCGCGGCAAAAGGAGCCGCGCAGTTCGGCGCGGTCGCGCCCGATCACCGCCAGCGTTTCCCCGTCCAGGACCGCCGGACGCCGCGCCGCCGCGAGCAGCGCGTCCAGCTCGTCCTCCGTTTGGAGGCCCCAGATCGGCACAACATGGTCAAACTGCCTCATCCACGCGCGCGCCGCGGCGATGTCGGTAATCAAGCCGCCGGCCAGCGCCTTCATGGCGATAAAGCCCACGCCGCGTTCGGCGCACAGACGGACCAGCTCAAGCTCCCGCTCGCCGGACAGGTAGCTGAGAGGGAATTGCAGCGTGTCATACAGCCCGCTTTCCACCGCTTCCCGCGCCGTTCCCGCTTTGTGACAGGTGATCCCGATGAACCGTATTTTGCCCTGCTCCCGCGCCTCGAGCATGGCCTCGTACAGCCCCGAGCCGTCCCCCGGTTTGGGGCACAGGCCCGGATTGTGGAACTGATAGACGTCGAGATACGCGGTTTGCAGCTTGTCCAGGCTGGTTTCAAGATCGCTCCAAAACCCCGCCGCGCCGCCGGCGCCGGTTTTGGTGGCCAGGATAAACTCCCCGCGCCGGCCCGAAAGGTCCAGCCCGAGCTTCTCCTCGCTGTCGCTGTAGCCGCGCGCGGTATCGAAAAAGGTGATGCCGCTGTCCAGCGCCCGCCGGAGCAGCGGGACGGCGTCCTCCACACTCCTGCGATGTACCGGCAGCGCGCCGAAGCCGTCTTGCGCGACGGCAAGGCCCGTCCGTCCGAGGATGACCGTTGACATGGCGGCACGCACTCCTTTTATACCGTATCGTCCAGCGGCAGGCCCAGTTCGATATACAGCTTGCGCCGCGCCGCGCGGTCGGCGTTCATTTCCCGCGCCGCCCACTTCGCCACATCAAAAATCAAGTCCGCCGGCACAACGACCACGCCGTCGCCGTCGGCGACCACCAAATCCCCCGTCGTCACGCACACGCCGTCGCAGTTGATCTTTGTGTTGTGGCTCTCGTACTGGATGCGCGCCTGATCCATCGGCTGGGCGACTTGGGTCGACCAGAACGGGATTTTTTGCAGGATAATCTCGTCGGTATCCCGCACGCCGCCAAAGGCGGCGTACCCCGCCGCGCCGGAGCGCAGGCCCTACATGGTGTTGTTGGAGCCCATCAGGCCGACGGCGAGGTTGGACATGTCGATGACGGGAAAATCGTATTTCTGTATCTCCGCCATCCACGGATAGATGCAGACATGGCCGTAATACCAGTTCGACCATTCGGTATAGGCCTCCCCGGTGACATCGGGGCGCGGCCTGTCATACGGGATGTAGCGCGCCGTTTTGGCAAAGCCGGCGGCGCGGGTGCGCCACAGCGGGCGCATGTCGGCGCTCATGCTGCCGTAATGGTGGTATCCCATCCAGTCCAGCCCGTCGCGCGTATCGGTGACGCGCAGGTTTTGATAGAGATTGAGGATATCCTCGCGCTGTGCTTGCGTCCATTCCATTTCATGACCCTCCCCGGTTGATTGTCAAACCATTATATCCCGGGCGCGCCGTTTTGTCAAAGCGGACGCGGCAGGCCTTCGCCCGCCGCGTCCGCTTTGCCGTTCACCGGGCGGTTATCCGCCGAACGCCTGCTCCAGATCGGCGATAATGTCGTCGATATGCTCGGTTCCGACCGACAGGCGGATACTGCCGGGCCGGATGCCGGAGGCCCGCAGCTCCGCCTCGCTCATCTGGGAATGCGTGGTCGAGGCCGGATGTATGACCAGCGACTTCACATCGGCGACGTTGGCCAGCAGGGAGAACAGCTCCAGACGGTCGATGAACGCCCTGGCCTCCTCCGCGCCGCCCGCGAGCTCGAAGGTGAAAATGGACCCGGCGCCGCCGGGGAAATAGGTTTTATAGAGCGCGTGGTCCCGGTGGTCTGGCCGCGAGGGATGGTTGACCCGCTCCACCTTCGGGTGCGCCGCCAGGTATTCCACGACCCGCAGGGCGTTGTACACATGCCGTTCCACGCGCAGGGAGAGCGTCTCCAACCCCTGGAGGAACAGGAACGAGTGGAACGGGGACAGCACCGCGCCCGTGTCGCGCATCAGCGTGGTGCGGATTTTGATGATGTAGGCGAGGTTGGCGGCCACGTCGGCGAAGACCGCGCCGTGATAGCTGGGATTGGGCTGCGAGAGTCCGGGGAATTTATCGTTTTGCTTCCAGTCGAAGTGACCGCCGTCCACGATCACGCCGCCGATGGAGGTGCCGTGTCCTCCGATGAATTTCGTCGCCGAATGCACGACAATATCCGCTCCGTACTCGATGGGGCGCAGGAGAAACGGCGTGGCGAAGGTGTTGTCCGCGATCAGCGGTATGCCGTGCCTGTGGGCGATGTCCGCCGCGGCGCCGATGTCGATGATCGTCGAGTTGGGGTTGCCGAGGGTTTCGATGAAGAGGGCCTTGGTGTTCGGGCGGATGGCCCGCTCGAAGCCGGCGAGGTCCCCGCCGTCCGCGAACGAGGTTTCGATGCCCGACTCCGGCAGGGTGTGGGCCAGCAGGTTATACGACCCGCCGTAGATGGATCGGTCGGACACGATATGGTCGCCCTGCCGCGCGATGTTCTGGATGGCGTAGGTCAGCGCCGCCGCGCCGGAGGCCGTGGCCAGCGCCGCCGCGCCGCCCTCCAGGGCCGCGATACGCCGCTCGAACACGTCCGACGTCGGATTCATCAGCCGCGTGTAGATGTTGCCGCCCTCCGTCAGCGCGAACCGCCCGGCGGCCTGAGCGGCGTCCTTGAACACATAGGAGGTGGTCTGGTAAATCGGGACCGCGCGGGAATCGGTGGCGGGATCGGGCGTTTCCTGGCCCGCGTGGACCTGTAAGGTTTCAAATCTGTAGTTTTTTTCCGGCATGATATCTCCTTCTTTCTTTTGATTTTCGGGGTTTATTCCCCAAAGAGCGGCGTTGACAAATACCGCTCGCCCGTATCCGGCAGAATCACAACCAGGGCTTTCCCCGCGTTTTCCGGACGTTTCGCGACGAGCGCCGCCGCCCGCACCGCCGCGCCGGAGGATATGCCGGCCAGCAGTCCCTCCAGACGCGCCAGCTCCCGTCCGGTCTGGAAGGCCTCCTCATGGCTCACCGTTATGATCTCGTCGTAAATATCCGTATCCAGCACCTGCGGCACAAAGCCCGCGCCAATGCCCTGTATCTTATGCGGGCCGGCGCACCCCCCGGACAGCACCGGAGAATCGGCCGGCTCGACCGCGACGATTTTCAAATCCGGATTTTGCTCCTTCAAAAACCCGCCCGCGCCCGTAATCGTGCCGCCCGTTCCGATGCCGGAGACGAAGATGTCGATTTGGCCGCCGGTGTCCGCCCATATCTCCGGCCCGGTGGTTTTCCGGTGGATTTCGGGGTTGGCGGGGTTGGAAAACTGAGCCGGCATAAACGCGCCGGGGGTTGCGGCCAGCAGCTCCTCCGCCCGGGCCAGCGCGCCTCTCATCCCTTTGGCGCCTTCGGTCAGCACGATTTCCGCCCCATACGCCGCCATCAGCTTGCGCCGTTCCACGCTCATCGTTTCCGGCATGGTGAGGATCACGCGGTATCCTCTGGCCGCCGCGACGAAGGCCAGCCCAATACCGGTATTGCCGCTGGTCGGCTCGATGATCGCGGCCCCCGGCTTCAGCGTTCCGTTTTGTTCGGCCTCGTCGATCATGGCCCGGGCGATGCGGTCCTTGACGCTGCCGGCGGGATTGTAGTATTCCAGCTTGGCGGTCAGCGACGCTCCGAGGCCGTGCGCCCCGGCATAGCGCTCCAGACGGAGCATTGGGGTTTTTCCGATCAGGTCGGTAATACTGCTTGCGATGGCCGGCATGGTACGTTCCCTCCTTTTTATTGCTTACAACACATATATAAATAGTATGTATTCGAGTATACGCCATCCGCCCCCCTCTGTCAAGAGGGCGGGCGAAATATTTTTCCGTCTTTTTTACGCGCGGCACAAAAGGCGCGGCGGAGCAATTTTGCGGTTTGCGAAAACAGAGAAGACGCGCTATAATGAAAATATGCTTGTCGGCGGGGTGTTTTTCTTCTCGGTCAGGTCAGTGACAGCCTCAGCTTTGAAGCCGCGTATTCCTTCGCGAAAATCTTCCGGCGGTACATGGGGATAACGCCCCGCGCATACCGCGAAAAACAAAAGTGAGGCGTTCGGCATGAATTCTGTAACCACTACCCTCTCCATCGGCGGCATGAGCTGCGCGGCCTGCGCCCGGCGGGTGGAAAAGATCGTCGGGGCGCTGGACGGCGTATCCTCCGTGTCGGTAAACCTCGCCTCCGAAAAGGCGGCAATCACCTACGAGCCGCAAAGGATACGCCTTCCGGCCATTCGCGGCGCGATACAAGAGGCCGGCTATCAGCCCCTGGAGCCGGCTAAAGCAAGCACGGCGGACGAGGCGTGGGCGCGCAAAAAGAAGGAAATCCAAACGCTCAAGCGCAAAACCTGTATCGCCCTCGTTTTCGCGGTCCCGCTCTTCTATGTCGCGATGGTTCCCATGATTCCCTTCGCGCGGCTGCCGTTTGCCGATTGGCTCCATGCCGTCATGCGGGACCAGCCTCTGCGTTTCGCGCTGGTTCAGCTGGCGCTGACCCTGCCGGTCATCGCCGCGGGGTACCGGTTCTATACCGCGGGCTTTGCGGCGCTGGCGCGCCGCAGTCCGAACATGGATTCTCTGATCGCCATCGGAACCTCGGCGGCGCTGGCCTACAGCCTGTACAACACATGGCGCGTCGCGGACGGTCATACCGCGTCGGTACACGACCTGTACTATGAAACAGCAGGGGTCATCTTTGCCTTGATTCTGCTCGGAAAGACGCTGGAAGCCGTCTCGAAGGGCCGCACCGGCGAGGCAATCCGGAAGCTGATGGGACTGGCGCCGAAAACCGCCGTCATCATCCGGGACGCCGGAGGGCCCGGCGGCGGCGCGGAAACGGAAATCCCCATCGGCGAGGTGGAGCCCGGCGACATCCTCGCGGTCAGGCCCGGCGCGAAAATTCCGGTGGACGGCACGGTTTTGGAGGGGTATACCGCCGTTGACGAGTCCATGCTGACCGGCGAGAGTATGCCGGTGGACAAAAAAGCGGGCGACGCGGTATACGCCGCTACGCTCAACACCACCGGAGCAATCCGCTTTCGGGCGGATAAGGTCGGCGCGGACACGGCGCTGGCGCAGATCATCCGGCTTGTGGAGGACGCGCAGAGCGGTAAAGCACCCATCGCGGCGCTGGGCGACCGGGTTTCCGCGGTCTTTGTGCCGATCGTGTGCGGGATCGCGCTGCTGGCCGGAATCGCGTGGTTTGCCGGTACAGGCGGCGATTTGAGGTTTGCGCTGACGATCTTTATCTCCGTACTGGTCATCGCCTGCCCCTGCGCCCTCGGGCTCGCGACCCCGACCGCCATCATGGTCGGCACGGGAAAGGGCGCGGAAAACGGCATCTTGATCAAAAGCGGCCGGGCGTTGGAAACGGCGCACAAAATCCAGACCGTCATCTTGGACAAGACCGGCACCATCACCGGAGGCAAGCCTGCCGTGACCGATGTACTGCCCGCCGGAGGCGCGTCCGCCGACAGCCTTCTGCAGATCGCGGCCTCCGCCGAGCAAGGCTCCGAGCATCCGCTGGGACGGGCCATCGTGGCCGCGGCCCGGGACAAGGGACTGGAGCTGACGGCGGCGGACCGCTTCCTTTCCATCACGGGGCGCGGCATCGAGGCGGTGGTAAACGGACAGGCCGTGCTCGCCGGAAACCGCCAGCTGATGGACGAACGCGGCGTTTCCCTCGCGGCGCTTCAGGCCGATTCCGACCGGCTGGCGGACGAGGGCAAAACGCCGATGTATATCGCCGCCGGCGGCTGTCTTGCGGGGATCGTGGCGGTGGCCGATGTGGTGAAGGCCTCCAGCAAGGCGGCCATCGAGAGCCTGCGCGGGATGGGCATTGAGGTGGCCATGATCACCGGCGACAACCGGAAAACAGCGGACGCCATCGCAAAGCAGGTCGGCATTGACGGCCGGCCTGGCTCCGGCCGCGTTCTGGCGGAGGTATTGCCGCGGGACAAGGCCGGCGAGGTTCAAAAATTACAGGCAAACAACAAAACCGTCGCCATGGTGGGCGACGGAATCAACGACGCGCCGGCGCTGGCGCAGGCCGACGTCGGCATAGCCATCGGCTCCGGAACGGACGTGGCGATGGAAAGCGCCGACATCGTCCTCATGCGGAGCGACCTGACGGACGTTTCCGCGGCAATCCGCCTGAGCCGGCGGACGCTGCGCACCATCCGGCAAAATCTGTTTTGGGCGTTCGGATACAACGTGCTGGGGATTCCGGTCGCGGCGGGCGTCCTGTATCTGTTCGGCGGCCCGTTGATGAACCCGATGCTCGCGGCGGCGGCCATGTCGTTAAGCTCGGTCAGCGTGCTGGCCAACGCCCTGCGCCTGAAACGGTTTACCGTCTAGGGGGAGCCCGCCCATTTCTCTTTCAGCGCGGCGAGCGTCTCCGCCGCCAACTCAAATTCGTACTCCTCAATCCGGAGGGCAAGCTCCTCCGTTCCCGGTATGGCGCGGATCTCGTCGAGCAGGTCCGTACATTCGGGATTGATGTTGTTCAGCATCGGCTCCAGCTTCTCAAACAGCGCCCGTATCTCTCCGGAGGTCGGCATTTTACGCTCATCCTGTATCACGACCCCGCCGAACAGCCGGTCCAGCTCCTCCAAAGCCCGCGCCAGTTCGGTTTCCAGGCGGTGCATCTCCTCCCCGCGGAGCGGGAGCGCGTCGTCCTTCAGCAGAGCCTCGACCGCCGCCGCCGCGTCTTGCAGCCGGCTCCGGCCAATCATGCCCGCGTCTCCCTTGAGCGTGTGCGCCAATCGGTGCGCGAGCTTGATATCGCCCGATTCGGCCGCCTCCAGGATGGCTTGGTATTTGGCTGGATTGCTCCGCAAAAAGTTAAGGCACAGTTTTCTTTGCAGCTCGGCGTCGTCCAGGCCCTGCTCGACGGACCGGCCGCCCTCCACAGGCGTCAGATATTTCAGCAGGACACGCCACAGTTCCTGCGACGTAAAGGGTTTGCCCACATAGTCGGGCATCCCGTGCTGCCGGTAATTTTCCAGATCGCTGGCCATGATGTTGGCCGTCATCGCCACGACGGGGGTTCCCGTTCCCATCGCCATGATCCTCAAGGCGGCTTCCATCCCGTCCATCACCGGCATATACATATCCATGAAAACCAAATCAAAGGGGCTGTCGCCTTTCTCCATACGGTGCCGGACCATATCCACGCCGATCTTCCCGTTCTCCGCCACCCATGTCCGTATCCCCACGTTGGCCAAATGACCGCAAATCACTTCCTGATTCATGGGGTTGTCGTCACAAACCAGAATCAGGGCGTTAAAATGCGGCTTTTCCGGCAAATCAAGCTGCGAAGGGTCAGGCGCGTCGCCGGGCGCGTCTACGGTATCAAAGCGTATCTCAAAGCTGAAGGTACTGCCGGCGCCGGGCCGGCTTTGCACCGACAGGGTTCCGCCCATCAGCTCGACGATGTTTTTCGTAATCGCGAGCCCCAGCCCCGTTCCGCCGTAATCGCGCGTGGTCCGGGAGTCCGCCTGGATAAACGGGTCGAATATCTTTTCGGTCTGTTCGGAACTCATGCCGATGCCGCTGTCCCGCACCGCGAACACCACCGTCGCGCCGCCCTCGTCCAATTGCGTTACCCGTGACGAGAGCTTGATTTCTCCGGCATTGGTGAATTTCACAGCGTTGGACAGCAGATTCATCAGCGCCTGATACAGCCTGACCGGATCGCCCATCAGCCTTTTTCCGTTCAGCGGTTCCGCGCAGATACTGAAATCCAGCTCCTTTTTCTGCACACCCGGCAGGATGACGGACTGGCAGCGCGAAAGGACGTCATGCAGATCAAAGGGCGCGCATTCCAGCTCCATTTTGCCGGATTCGATTTTTGAAATGTCCAAAATATCATTGACGATATGCAGCAGCCATCGTGTGCTGTCCTTGATTTTGACCAGATAATCCTTGCCCCGGGGCGCGATGCTGGCATCCGGCATATCCAGGGCCAACTCCGCAAAGCCCATGATGCTGTTCATCGGAGTCCTGATTTCATGGCTCATCGTCGCCAAAAAGCGGCTTTTGGCCTTGTTGCTCTCCTCGGCAATCTCCGCCCGGCGCATGGCCGCGGCCAGCATACGCCGGTTGATTGCGTTGGCCAGCATATAGCATACCGAGTGCAGAATGCTGACCTCGTCATCGGTAAAACTGCGGGACGTGCGGCAGTCGTCGATACAGCAAAAGCCCCAGAACTGATCGTGCATGAAGATCGGTATGGCCAGGACCGTCTTGATCTGGAACACGCTTAAAAACTCCTGATCCTCGCGCGAAAGAGCGGAAACCTCCCCCTGTATATACTCTCCCCGCGACAACCGGCTCTCCCATTGGGGAGAGTCGCTGTAGGGAAAGCGGAAAACGGGGACGCCGGCTTTGATCTCCCGGCCGGTTTCGCTGAACCAGTAATGCTTCAAGACGGCATGAAGCTCGCCGTCGACGACCTCGTTCTGCCAAATTTCGACACAATCCATATCCATACTGCGGCCTACGATTTCCATGCCCTCCAGCAGTGAGGCCTCAAATGTCTCCTGGCCCTCCGCCGTGAGCAGCACACTGGCCGCAAGGTTGACCGCGCGCAGCAGCTTGTCCCGCTGCCCGAGCGCGATCTCCGCCTGCTTCTTCTCCGTTACGTCCCGCACCGCGCCGGACACCCGGATCGGAACGCCCTCGCTGTCCCTCAGGGTCTTCCCGAAGCCGTCCCAGTGCCGGTATTCGCCGTTTTTGTGCCGCATACGGTAGGCAATGTCATAGGGCGTTTGACCGGTGCGGTCATTGATATGCGCCGCAAAGGCGGCGACCGCCGTCTCCTTGTCCTCGGGATGCAGACGGTCGCTCCAGCTGCGAAGGACGTTTGGGAAATCATCCTCATCGGAATAGCCCAGCATCTGGCGAAACTCCCGCGTCCATATAAACCGGTTATCCGGATTGACCGGGTCGCCGACAACGATATCCATGCGCCACAGCGCGATGTTCATGGACTCGATGGCCAGCTTGTAGTTTATGATGTCATACTCCGCCGCGCGCAGTGAATTGAGCATCATGATCTGCTTTTCGATCCTGCGCCTGACGATCGTGGGAGAAAAGGGCTTGGTGATATAGTCCTCGGCCCCCATATCCAGCCCTTTTTGCTCGTCGCCCGGATCGCTGAGCGCCGTGGCAAATATGACGGGGTTATTCCGCGTTTTCGCGGCGTTCTTCAGCGCGAAAAGCACAGCATATCCGTCCATTTCAGGCATGACGACATCCAGCAGGATGACGTCGCGCAGATGCTTTTCCGCCTTTTCAAGGGCGCTTTTCCCGTCGCCTGCCGTATAAACGGTGTATGCGGGAGTCAGTATGTTCGTCAGCACTTCAACGTTCACAACCTCGTCGTCCACAACGAGTATGCTGTACTTCCCGGTCTCCTCCATGATTTCAAGCTCACCTCTCATCATCCCGGCATACGGGCTGTATACCCGTGGTTTTCCATATCAAAATTCAGTATATCGTCATTGCGCCGGGTTGTCAACGCCATTGTCCGGTTTGGAGGGGTATTCCAGCGTTAGGGAAATGATGGGTGTTTCCTATATAGGGATTCCGCCCCGTCCATCCGTAGGGCGCGACGCCCTCGGCGCGCCGCGTTTGCCTCACCGCACACACCGTAGGGGACGCAGACCTCGGCGTCCCGTGGGTTATCCGCAAACTTCGGGGAACGGGTTTTCACCGTTTGCCCGTGCGGCTGTTGGTTTGGGTAGTGTTCAGGCATTCCCGGGGG
>WRLJ01000022.1 GCA_009777685.1 Oscillospiraceae bacterium
CCCATTGTGCGCGCCCGGGGAAACGGACGGACGCACAGAGTGCGTCCCTACAGGGCATGGGGGGACCCCCCGCAGGGGCGACCGTCCCGGTCGCCCGCGGACGCCATATATGGCGTCCCTACACATACGCCATGTTAGGGCAGTTCCCTGTGGAGACAGCAAAGAAAGTGCAAGGGTATGGCCGGGAAGAACACAAAAGACAAAAAGAGAGAACACCTGAAATCGAGGCCAGGACAGCCCGGACAAGCCCCTTACGGTGAAAGGCTGTGTCTTCCCGCAAACAAAACCCCCGTATTACCCGCGAGAGGGGCTGGGGGACTGCCAAGTCCCCCAGTGGGGGGCTCCGGGGGAGACCTCCCCCGGGAATGCCTGAACACTAGCCAAATCCACAGCCGGATGGGCAAACGGTGAAAACCCGTTCCCCGAAGTTTGCGGATAATTCTGCGGGACGCCGAGGTCTGCGTCCCCTACAACCGTCATTGCGGGCTTGCCCCGCAATCTCCCGGGGGAATCGCGAATCTGGGGGGATTGCGGGTCAAGCCCGCAATGACGAAAACAGGGGTCCCCGCACAAACCATTCGTAGGGCGCGATGCCCACATCGCGCCGAGCGCTCCCCTCCAGCGCAATTTTCCCATTAAAGTTTTTCGCGAATCCGCCGATAAGACAATATAGGAGGAATGGATTCCTCTTGTAAAGCGCAGGGAAGCCTCTTTGGGAGGTATATCCGCTATGCTGAGAGGACTGTACACCGCCGGAACGGCCATGCTGGCCCAGAGCCGCCGCATGGACGTCATCAGCAACAACCTTATCAATGTCGAAACCGCCGGATATAAAAGCGATACCCTCGTGACGCAGAGCTTCCGCGACATGATGATCTCGCGCATCAACGACCCGTCGGTCTATCAGTACAGCTACGTCGGCCCGCACAATACGGGCATTCATATCGACACGATCAAAACGCACTTCCAGCAAGGTCCGCTGCTTGAAACGCAGAACCTGACGGACCTGGCTCTGGAAGGCGATGCTTTTTTTGTGGTGGAGTACACGCCCCAGATTCTGATCCCGCCCACGCGGGAGGACCTGGAAGATCCGGACTATGAGCCGGAGTACGAGGACGGCCCGACGGAGTTCCGCTACACCCGCGCCGGAAACTTCAACGTCGACGCCGAGGGCTACCTGGTCACGCCGAACGGCTGCTACGTCCAGGGGCAGGACGGGCGCATTTTCATCGGCACCTCCGATTTCAGAGTGGATCAGACAGGGGTGATCTACGTCAGGGACGAGGACGGCGGGGAGGCGGAGGCCGAACAGCTGCGGCTGGTGCGCTTTGAGGACAACGGCGTGCTGCGCAAGGCGGGGGAGATGCTCTACACCGTGGCCCCCCAGTTTGACGAGGACGGCGAGCCGATCGACCCGGAGGAATTCCACGAGGACCTGGAGGACGCCGGCGTCCGGGTCGTCCAGGGCTATCTGGAAGGCTCCAATGTCGACCCGGCGCGGGAGACGGTCCGCATGATGGAAACCTATCGCGCGTACGAAATCAACCAGCGCATTCTGCACATGATCGACGAGACGTTCGGAAAGGCTGTCAACGAAATTGCCAAAATATAGTAATTTTATTTTTGCGCTTTGGGGAGAGTGAGCTATGATCCAGTCATTGTATACGGGAGCCTCGGGCTTGACGGGCCAGCAGAAAAACATCGACGTGATCGCCAACAATGTGTCCAATCTGAACACAGACGGCTTTGTCAGGAGCCGCTTTGACTTTCAGGACTGCCTGTATCTGCGGATGCGCGCGCCGAAACCGGCCAGCAACGGGCCGGAAAAAAATCTGATGCGCGGCAGCGGCGCGATCGCGTACCAGACGGCCCTGATCCTCCAGCAAGGCCCGCTGCGGGAGACCGGCCGGGTGCTGGATTTCGCGCTGGAGGGGCGCGGGTTCTTTGCCGTGGAAAATCCGCTGCTTGACGAGGAGTACGAGGGGAACGCCGACCGCTCCATCCTGCTGGTGCGGGGCGGGAACTTCCATCTGTCCGTGGAGGAGGAGTCCGCCTATCTGGTGGACGAAATGGGACGCTATATCCTCAACGAAAACAGCCAGCGCATCGAGCTTCCGGCGGGCGTTCCGGTGGAGGGCATCGTTTGTTCCGCGGAGGGCCAGCTGAGCTACACGCCGCCGCTGGGCGGGGAAACCGTGGAGATCGCGCGGCTGATGTTGCTGGATTTTGTCAATCCCGCCGGCCTGGAGAGAGTGGGCCACGGCGCGTTTGTCCAGTCGGACAACTCCGGCGACATCATCAACGCGGACGCGGCGGTGCTTCAGCGGATGCTGGAGTCCTCCAACGTGGATTATTCCGAGGAGGTCACGCGGCTCATCCGCGCCCAGCGCGCCTATCAGATCGCCTCCCGCGTGGTGACGACGGCGGATCAAATGATGGGGATTGCAAATAATATCCGCCAGTAGTATAATGGTCAGTACACTAAAATCGAGGAGTGACCATTACCATGAACGTCCGTTCTTGCGAGAGGTGCCGCCGCCTGTTCCAAACGACCGGGAATCCAATGTGCCCCGCGTGTATTCAGGAGCTTGACGCTCAATTCAGCGATGTGAAAAATTATTTGTATGACAATCCCGGCGCGAGCATGGAGCAGGTATGCGAGGAAACCGGCGTCGACCACGCGCAGATTGTCCGCTGGCTGCGCGAGGGGCGTTTGGTCACGGACGAGAGACACGCCGCGCTGTTGGGCTGCGTCACCTGCGGCGCGCCGATCCGCGCGGGCCAGTATTGCGAGGCCTGCAAGGGCAACCTCCAGCGCTCCCTGCGGGATACCGCGCGCTCCATGACGAAACCGGCCGAGCCGGCCCGCCCGCGCACGACCGAGGAAAGCACCAATAAAAGCAAAATGCACATCCGGCGGGATTGAGTGCCGGACGGCCCTAAAGTTTTTCCGGGTTCATTCGATATATAAGTCAGAGGGAACCGGGATGAGAGTTTTTGACAAGGAGGGTTTCAAATGGATTTCAGAGTTGGACCGGTGCATGTCTCCGGAGTTCAGCGTTATAATGAGGTTACGCGCAAGCCTGTGAAAGCCGACGCGCCGAAGCAGGCCGCCGATCAGGTCGACGTATCCGAGTCCAGCCGCCTGTTCGCGCAGGCCCTGGCCGCCGTGCGGTCCGCGCCCGATGTCCGCGCCGAACGCGTCGAGGCGGTTCGCAGCGCCCTGCAGAACGGCACCTATGAGGTGAACAGCAAGCTGGTCGCGGAGAAGATTCTGGGGCTTTTGTAAAAAGCCCGCCAAAATGCGGAACGCGGGGACGGAACCCCTGCGGGATGAAAAACCGGTTTTCCCCGCCGCCCGAGGCGGCGGGGAAAGTTATGAAAGGCAGGAGGCCACGGGGGCGGCGCGCAGCCGCGTCCCGAACGGGCCTTCTTTATTTTTCCGAAAGGGGAACGCCGATGAACGAGCTGATCGCCCGTTTTGCGGATATCATGAAGGACGAGTGCGCGCTGCACGAGCGGCTGCTGCGGCTCTCGCTGGACAAACGCGGGGCGGTGGAGGAGGAGTCGCTGCAAAAGCTGGACGGGATCGTCCGCGAGGAGCAGATGCTGCTGGCCCGCCAGCAGGCGATGGAGAAACAGCGCCTTGCGTGCGTGGAGGAGTTCTGCGCTCTGACCGGCACGCCCGCGCAAGAGGTCACCATGCTGTCCTTTGAGCAGGCCGCCGGGGATCCGGACCGGCGGAAGGAACTGCGGGCCGCGGCGGAAAAATTGAAGGATACCCTAAACCAATTGAAGAAAAACAACGATATAAACAGCAGGATGATCGAGGGGCGGCTGGAGTATATCCAGTATATGGTCGGGTCCGTCTCCGCCCTTCAGGAAAGCCAGGTCTATTCCCCGAAAGGGACCGAACAGCCGCGGTCCGGACAGTCCGCGAAACTCTACGACAAAAAGGTGTGACGGAATTTGCTGAGATCGACTTTTCACGGCCTGAATATCTCCAGCATGGGCCTGTTTACGGCCCAGAAGCAGATCGACGTGGCCGGCCACAATATCTCCAACGCCAACACCGTGGGGTATTCGCGCCAGCGGTATATCCTGAGCGCGGTGGAGCCGAAAGGGTACCTCAGCCAGCTGGCGCCGATCGGGCGCGGCATGGTCGGCGGCGGCGTGGGCACGCTGAGTCTGGACCAGATCCGAGACCGCTTCCTGGACGTCCAATACCGCGAGGAGTTTTCCAAAAGCGCCTACTGGAACAGCCGCGCCGAGACGATGTACTATGTCGAGGACATCTTCAACGGCATCAATGAAACCAGTCTGGACGCCGTGATTTCGCAGTTCTTCAACGCCCTTCAGGAGCTGTCCAAGAATCCCACCGACGAAGCCATCCGCACCAACGTCGTGGCCCAGGCCAAAAAGATGATCGACGCGTTCCGCATGTACCACGACCAGCTGACCTCCCTGATGGAGCAGCAGAACGCCAACATGGTCCAGCAGGCCAAGCACATCAACGAGCTTCTGGACCGCCTGACCACTCTGAATGACAACATCAAACGCTTTGAGATCGGCGGCAACATCGCCAACGACCTGCGCGACGAGCGCAACCTGATCCTCGACGAGCTGTCCTCTTATATGGACATTACATACACCGAGGTCAGCTACGAGCCTCCGCTGTTCAATATCCACGGCATCGAGCTGACCCAGCTGCAGGTCTATGTCGGCGCCGGCGTCGGCGACGACTACGAGGATATGCTGCTGGTCCGGCACATGGAGGCGTTCCATCTGGACTACGGCGACATCGAGCTGGAATACGACGAAAGCGGGGAGACGGGCCTCAACGAGGTCGCCGACGCCAACGGGGTCGTGACCCACGCCCTGCGGCTGGCGTCTGGCGTCGACTTCAGCCGCGAGGATATCGACGGCCTGGACAACGGCATTCTGCTCAATTATCTGGACCTCCGCGACAGCCTTTCGGTGGAGCGGCCGGGCCTCCCGTACTTCATCACCCAGCTGGACGTGATGGTCAGCGCGCTGGTCCAGGCCTTCAACGACATCCACCAGAACGGCAATACGATGCCGTTTTCCAGTCCGGACGGCTCATCGGACTCGGTATCGGGCGTCAACTTCTTTGATCCGGACGGCGTTACCGCTGCGACGATCGCGCTGGATGAGGCGATCCTGCTCAGCGCTTTCAATATCGCCGCCAGCAGTGAAATGGTCACGATGGGCGAGGACGGGCACTGGCAGACCGGCAACAATGAAAACGCGCTGGATATGATCGGCTTCCTCAAGGAAAACCGGGAAGACTTTTTGCAGAATTACGACATCTCCAGCTTTGAGGGCTTCTTTAAGAACTTTTTGGGCAATCTGGCCTCCGAGGTCGCGCTGGCCAACAATATGCGCGACGCGCAGGAGGTGCTGGTCGCCAGCATCGACAAGCAGCGCAACGCGATCATGTCCGTCTCCGAGGATGAGGAGCTGACCGACCTGATCCGCTTCCAGCACGCCTACAACGCCGCCGCCCGCTGCATCACCACGATGGACGAGGCGCTGGATAAGCTCATCAACGGAACGGGACGCGTGGGGCTGTAAGCACCGCGGGGAATTGAAAATCCCGGGGCGCGCCCCGGGCAGAAATGAGGATTGGCTATGGCTTTCCGGATTACGAACTCCATGATGGTGAGTACCTTTAACCGCAACCTGCGCAACAACTCCTTCAAGCTGGAGACCCTCCAGTCGCAGCTGGCGACCAACAAAAAGAACGTCCGCCTCTCCGACGACCCCGTGAGCGTGGTCAAGATACTCAACGCCAAGGCGCGTCAGAATGACGTGGCGCAGTTTGAGCGCAACCTGGACGACGCGGCGGCGTGGCTGACCAACACCGAAACGGCTCTGCGCGAGTCCGTGACGATCATCAAGCGCGCCTATGAGCTGGCCGTCTACGCCGCCAACGACGTGATGGGGCCGGAGGAGCGCAAGGCGGTCTCGCTGGAGATTACCCAGCTCCGCGACCAGATGCTGACGCTGGGCAACGCCACCCTGGGCGACAAATACATCTTCGGCGGCTACAACGTGACCTACGCGCCGTTTGCCGCCGACGCGGAAACGGGCGAGATCATGCTCAACGGTGAGGATATGCTCTTCGCGGACGGCGATCCGCAGTCCATCATCTATCAAATCAACCGGGGCACCATCGACTTTGACGCCCTTGAGACCAGCGATCCCTTCTATGTCGCCCTGTCCGGCAACGCCTTTATGGGCGTGGGGGAATACAATGTCTGGTACACCCTCAACCAGTTTGCTCTGGCGCTGAGCGAGGGGGCCGAGGTGATCGACGAGGACTTCCTCGGCGAGTACCCCGAGCGGTACGACGAGGCGAAGTTCGGGGAATTGCAGTCGTTTGTTGACCGCTTCCAGCGCATTGAGAGCAACATCCTGACCAACATGGCCGAGGTCGGCGGGCGGATAGCGCGCATCGACCTGATGCGTGACCGCTACGCCGTGGACGCCATCAACTACACGCAGATGCTCTCCGACGTGCAGGATCTGGACCAGGCGGAAGGCATCATGCGCTTCACGATGGCCGAGGCCGTATACCGCGCCTCGCTGAACGTCGGCGGCCGCGTTCTGCCGCCGTCGCTGGCCGACTTCCTGCGATAGGCAAAACGTCATAGGAAACGGGGGTGTGACAGGTCATGATGTTGCCCAGGATATCCATCACCTCGGAGATGGGCTGGCTGAGCCTGCGCTCCCAACGCTCCAACTTTCAGGTGGGGCGGGAAACCACCGAGCTGAGGATGCAAAACGAGTTTGCCGCCGTGGAGATGGACATCACGCACCCGCGCGTGCGCATCGACCAGACCGAGGCGTTCGCCACCTCCGGCCTGAAGACATGCCAAAAGCAGGCGATGGACTATTTCAAGCAATGCGAGGCGGAGGGCAAGAGGGTCGCCGGCACCATCGCCCAAGAGGGCAAGGAATTCGTGCAGATCGAGAAACGCGGCAAGCCCATCCAGTCGCAGGCGCGGCGGCTGTGGGCCAAGGACCCGCAGCTGACCGTCGTCAGTATGCCCAGCGTGCGCCCGCGGATCAGCCTTGACCCGGGAACCGTCCGGACGGCCTTCAAGCCCGGAAGTCCCAACGCGCGGTTCAGACCCGTGGAGGACCCGGGGGTTTATGAGGCGGCCCAGGTCCACGGAAGCTGGCTTCAGGAGCCGTACATCGTAATCGACGTCGTTCCGCCGCGCATTTCCGGAGCGATTGTGGACACTATAGTGTAGGAGAGAAACGCATGAAAATTAACACCGCGCGTTTCGGCGAGATTGACATCGCCGACGAGAAAATCATCACCTTTCGGGAGGGCATCCCCAGCTTTGAGGACTGCCGCTCCTTCGCGCTGATCACGGCGGAGGAGACCGAACCGTTCCTGTGGCTCCAGTCGCTGGATATGCCGGAGATCGCGCTGGCGCTGGTCAATCCGTTCCGGCTCTTCTCCGGATACGCGCCGCGTGTGCCGGAGGCGGCTCTGGCGGACATCGAGCTGGAGAGCGACGAGGATGTGCTGCTGCTGACCGTCGCGGTGATTCCCGCCCGGCCGCAGAGCATGACCACAAACCTCGTCTCGCCGGTCCTCATCAACGCCCGCCGGAATCTGGGGCGTCAGGTGATTCTGGAGGGCGGCGACTATCTTGTGCGGCAGCCGATCTTTGAGGCCGTGCGCGCTATCTTGTCCGGCGGAGAAGGCGTACCGTTGGAGAATGGAGGGGCCGCCGATGCTGGTACTCACTAGAAAGCTGGGCCAGAGCATCACGCTGGGCGACAATATCCGCGTGACGGTGCTTTCCATGGAGGGCGACCGCGTCAGCCTGGGGATCGACGCCCCGCGCGAGGTGCGCGTGTTCCGCTCCGAGCTGCTCGACGCGACGCGTCAGGCCAACAAGGAATCGCAGGTTTCGGCGGTGGTCTCGCTGAAGGAGTATATGAAGGAAAAGGAATAATGACAGCAATCCCCTCCGGCGGCAGGCCAGGGGGGATTGTTTTGTGTGCGGGGGTGTGGTATACTATCTTATATAAGGGGAAATCGCAGTGGAAATCATTCTGTCCAAACAGGCGCACAAGACAATCCGCGCGATGGACGCCGCGACAAGGCGGCGCGTCAGGCTTGGGATACAGCAGCTGCCCCAAGGCAGCGTCAAGCCGCTGCGAGGCGCGCCGGGCCATTACCGTCTGCGGGTCGGCGATTGGCGCATTTTGTTTTTGTACGAGGGGCAGGATACGGTGCGGATAACCAAAATCACTCCGCGGGGAGACGCTTATAAGGGGGTATGATCCAATGTCGCCGGTTCGCAACCAACTCGATGCCATGATCGACTGTCTGCCGGACACGGAGCAGACGCTTTTGCTGGAAATCGTAAAACGTTTCCTCCCTGACGATGTGGCGACCCCTGAAGATTTGGAGGATATCAGAACGGCTAACGAGGAATTCGCCAGAGGTGAATTCGTCAGGGCGAAGGATATCGATTGGTAACAGCACAAACCCAAGGCCCCCCGATGTGTCGGGGGGCCTTGCTTTGTGTGCGGGGGAAACCGGGCGTGCCCCGCCCTTGCCCTCCTCCCAGAGGAGGGTGCCGCCCGCAGGCGGCGGGAGGAGAATACGGGGCGCTGCGGGAACTTTGTCAATCCTCAGTCGGCTTCGCCGACAGCTCCTTTAAGAAAGGAGCCTTCGGGGGCGAACAGCCCCTACACCCCCGCCCCCCACCCCCCACAAACCCCTCACAAATTCCTCACAATTCTCACAGAATCCTCACAAAAACCTCGGGAAAACCTCACAGTTGGGGGGTTGATTTCACTTTTTCCCTGTGGTATGCTAATACCATTCAAGGAAGATCATCCCGTTTGGCAAGGTGGTGACAAAAAAAAATCGCCAATCGCTAAAGTTTCCCCCGGACGATTCGATAATAGTATTGTCGGCGAAAAAAGCCGGGTTCCCAGCGCGGAACGCCATGTTGGCGCCAAGGCGCGAAGCGGAAAACGGAACCGGACTTCAATCCAGCCGGCAATATTAAAAAAGGCTCCCGCATGATGCGGGACGCTCGAATTCAAGGAGGAAAAACCAATGCGTATTCAAAACAACATGATGGCCGTCAACACCCACCGCCAACTCGCCATCAACCAGACCAACCAGGCGAAGTCCACCGAGAAACTCAGCTCCGGCTACCGCATCAACCGCGCTGCCGACGACGCCGCCGGCCTCACCATCAGTGAGAAAATGCGTTCCCAGGTCCGCGGCATGAACCGCGCCAGCATGAACGCGCAGGACGGCATCTCGATGATCCAGGCCGCGGAAGGCGCGCTGCAGGAATCCCACAGCATTCTCCAGCGTATGCGCGAACTGGCCGTACAGGGTGCCAACGGCGTCCCCGCCCCCGAAGACCGCGACGCCATCCTCTCCGAGCTGGAGCAGCTGTCCGAAGAGCTCGAGCGTATCGCCTCGACGACCAACTTCAACGGCAAGTATCTGCTGAGCGGCTACTACAACCTGATCGGCGACGCCGAGCCCACGATCCGTGAGGAGAACACCCCGTCCGTCGTCGCGGAACTGGAACCCGCCGCCATCAACCTGCAAGTCGGCGCGAACACCAACCTGGGCGACGTCATCTCCGTCAACATTCAGGGCGTTTCCCGCGCAGACCTCCTGGGCGAGGTTTGGGGCGAGCTGGATTCCTTCAAGAACGTGCTTGAGGGCGTCTACAGCGAAGAGCTCCGCATTGACGGCGCGACCGGTAACGAGGCTTCCGAGGTCGCCCCGCCGACATCCGATCTTCTGTGGCAGCAGCTGATGAACGTCATCGACGGCAATCTGAATGACGAAGGCGAGCCCATCGAGTCCGCGCTGGAATACACCGGTCTTGCCCGTATCTCCGAACTCCGCTCCACCCTCGGCGCCGTGCAGAACCGCCTCGAGCACACCGTCAGCAACGTCGACACCGTAGCCGAGAACCTGCAAGCCGCCGAAAGCCGCATCCGCGACGTCGACATGGCCAAAGAGATGATGGCGTTCACCAAGAACAACATCCTCAACCAGGCCGCGACCGCCATGCTGGCCCAGGCCAACCAGGCTCCCCAGACCGTCCTCCAGCTGCTCCAGTAAAGCTCTAGGGGCAGACGCGGCGTAACAGACCGCGCGGCCGCCCGAAGCTTGCGCCATGCTAGGGCGTCGCTAGGGCAAACGGCCGGTAAGGCCGCCTAGCGTGAACCAGTTGGAGCCGTCCGCGGGTCGCCTGTGGGACGGAACCAGGGAAAAACGACATCCCCCGTGCTTCCCGTGGAGGGAACAAATCGGTAAAATGAATATGTCAAACGGGCCGCTGATGCGCCCGTTTGGCATGTTCGGCAAAAAATCCTCACAAAATCCTCACAATTGGCGAAATCCTTAACAAGGCTCCTTTCTTAAAGGAGCTGCCGGCGAAGCCGGCTGAGGATTGACAAAGTTCCGCACACGCTATCCCAAGCGCGTACCCCGCCCTAAAATCCTCCGTCACGCCTGCGGCGTGCCACCTCCTTTACGAAAGGAGGCTGGGGAGAAACCGCGACCCCCTTAAAAAAATACGACGGTAAGGAAACCGGCGTAAAAATTTGAATGGAGGCAAACACCCATGAAAAAGCAACTTTCTTTTATCCTTGCGCTGGCCATGATCGCCAGCCTGATCCTGGTCGCCGCGCCGGCGGCGATGGCAGCACTCTCAACGGAATATACCGCTGAGCGGACCCTGGCCAACATTAAAAACTTTGATGACTCGAAGGCCCACTTTGGTATTGTCGATGATCCTGCTGCGGAGACCTACAAGAAAGTGTCCGATGCCCCCGGCGGGCTCTCGACCATCACGATTGACTTCGTGGAGGAGACGATCTACTGGACCGGAGCCGCCCCCACGAAAGCCCCCGCTATGGTCAGCTTTGACGCCGGCGGCAAGTGGACGGCCCTGAAATTCTCCATCGGCACCGCAGCCGAGCCGGGTGATTTCTCCAAGTTCCTGAACAAGGAAGCCACCGTATGGCTGACCGACGCCTGGGACGCCAAGAACAAGGAGCCCCAAAAGGCCGTGGCCGCCGCGGAAGGCGTTGAGGCCGTAGCCGCCGCGAACATTTGGAAGTTTACGAAAAACGATGCCCGCCCGAAATTTGACAAGTTTTCGATTGACTACGCCACCTACGCCGGAACCGGCGAAAACTTCGGCGGAAACGGGCAGTGGACGCTGAAAAAGGCCGGAACCCTTGAAATCACCGCATTGCAGATCGGCTACAGCACCGACAAAGGCAAGAACGTGCTGGGCTGGGGCAAATTCCCGGCCGCCGAGGGCCTGAATGTTGTCGCGGGCGCGACCAAGCCCGGTGAGAAGCTGTCCTTCGTGGCCCGCGTGGCCCCGACCGCCAATTCCGCCGGCTCCAAGGGCAAGAAATTCGGCGTTTCGACGCTGACCAAGGCCCCGGCGCTGAAGCTGGACTATAAGAAGAATCTGCTGAAGCTGAAAGCCGGAACGGTTATCTTCGACGCGACTCCTGTCATGGATGGCGAAGAGGTAATCGGATTCGAGCAGGGAGCCGAAGTGACCGGACTGAAAGCCGGAACCGCCGACTTTACCATGACGAAACCGGCCGATAAGGCGGACGTGTCGGTCAAACCCGGACTGACCTTCGCTCCCGGCGCGGAGGCTAAGCACTATTCCGTGCGCGTCGCCCCCACCGAGAAGAAGCCCGCGTCGGAAATGCAATTGATTACTGTGGCCCCGGCGTCGGCAGTCTATGAGGTTGACGCCGCCGTTACCCGCAGCAAGATGTCCTTTAAGCTGCCCAAGGCGTATGAAGCCGCTCTCTGGGCCGACCGCGAGAAACCCGAAACCAAGTGGAAAAGCTCGATCAAGGTCACCGGAGCCGGCGTCTACGCGGTCCGTTTGAAAAACACCGCGAAGTACAATGCCAAAACCAATGAGACCATCGGCAACACCACCAGCGACAATCTGATCCTTGACATTGCCGTGGGCAAGGTTACCCAGGGCAAGAAGGAAGTCGACGCGGTCACAGCGGCGGTATACTTAGGGCAGAGCAAAGACGCCTCACCGGTCGGCACCGGGAGCGCGGCGGAAGCGGCCGTGTACATCTCCGCCGCCGAGATGGCGCGGACAGTCAAGGTCGACGCGAGCAACAAGACCACCAACGAAGCGGCGGTAACGGTTACCCCGATTATCAAAGAAACTGTAGAAGGCAGTGTCACATACTCCGTCACGGGTCTCCTGACTGTATTTGGCGAAGCTGATGTCACCGGCGGCACCACGACCCCGATCACTCTTGTCGGCGCGACAGCGGACGTCATAGCGGACGGCGATATTACGGTCACGTTCGCGTCCACCGTGGAGAAATTCTACACGCCGGGCAATGTGGTGGTCAAGATTGACGGGTTTAAGGAGCCGGAAGGTGGAGATGAACCTGGAGATCTGGATCCGACAGCGGATATAACACTTGCTCTGACGACTCCGAGCGATGCAGGGAACACATTCCTTGGAGAGGATAAGGCTTGGACCGCCGCGGTGGAAACCGGTACAGACACGGTTGTCATAACGGCAACAAAGACAGAGGAGCAAACAATAGTTATCGGTGGAGATGGTGTTGGCCTTGTAACCGCTGGAGGATCAGCTACAGAACCGACATACACGATTGATACCGAGGATGTCAAGACCGGCGGCACTGTGATATTCACGCTCACGGTGAGTGAAGCGGACAAAGCGGACATCGTGTATACCATTACCGTTGCTGTTGCTGCCGAAGAATAACCCCTAACCCCCAACACAGCAAACGGGCTGAGACAGCCCGGAAACCGAAATCCCGGGGGGCCGCGAAATGAGTATGGCGCGGCCCCCCCCACCCCCCCCCCCCGCGCGCACCCCCCCCCCCCCCGCCGAAACCATTTCGCTCCCACCAAGCTGTTGGGGGTGATCAGAACCCCCCCCACACCCCGGTTTGCCCCCCCAACCCC
>WRLJ01000023.1 GCA_009777685.1 Oscillospiraceae bacterium
AGAGCAGCGCCGCGCACACCGACGAGTCCACCCCGCAGGACAGGGCCAGCAGCACCCGCTGCCCGCCGACGGCGCTCCGGATTTGCTCCATCCGGGCGTCCAGGGTTTTCTCCGGCTGATAGCCGCCCGGCGCGCCGCAGACCTCGTACAGAAAATGCCGTATCAGCTCCCGCCCGCCCTCGGTGTGCTTTGTCTCCGGATGAAACTGCACGCCATACAGCTTTTGCCGCGTATTCTCACAGGCGGCGATGCAACGGGCGGTATGCGCGGTCGCCCGGAACCCCTCCGGCAGACGTGTCACCGCGTCCGCGTGGCTCATCAGGGCGGAAAAGGGGGCCTTTTCCGCGTCGGACGGCGTGACCGTGACGCGCCCGTATTCGCCCGCGCCGCCGGACGAGACTTCGCCGCCCAGAATATGGCACATCATCTGCATCCCGTAGCAGATGCCCAGCACCGGGATGCCCAGCGTGAACAGCGCCGGATCGCATTTCGGCGAATCGGGCAGCAGCACGCTGTCCGGCCCGCCCGTCAGAATCATGCCGGCGGGGTTGAGCCGCCTGACTTCATCCGCGGTTATACTACCCGGCAGGATTTCCGAATACACCGACAATCCCCGGACCGTTCCGGCGATCAGCTCTTTGTACTGGCCGCCAAAATCAAGCACCAGTATCTGTCCGCTCATATTTCCACGATCCCCTCATACACCTTCCGGCAGTCGCCCGTCATGTAAACGGTGTCGCCGGTGTATTGAACCATCAGCTCGCCGCCGGGAAGTTTGACCCTGATGTCCGTGTTTGGGTCGCAGTAGCCGTTCAGGACGGCGGCCACCGCCGCGGCGCAGGCGCCGGTGCCGCAGGCCCGCGTTTCGCCGCTGCCCCGCTCCCAGACGCGCAGCTTCAGGCTGTTCCGGTCCACGACCTCGGCAAAGCCGGCGTTCACCCGGTCAGGAAAGAGCGCGTGGTGTTCAAACAGCGGACCGGTCCCCCGCAAATCAACGCTGTCCGCGTCCTTTACAAACACCACGGAGTGGGGGTTGCCCATCGAGACGCAGGTGATTTCGTATTCCGCGCCGCCGACCGTCACCGGCCTGGCGATCACGCTTTCGCCCGCCAGCTTCACGGGAATGCTTTCGGGGCGCAATCCGGCCCTGCCCATATCCACCCGAACGGAGGATACCGCGCCGTTCCGGGTGGACAAAACCAGCTCCTTGACGCCGCTCAGCGTTTCGATGCGCATACGCCGCTTCGGGACGACGCCGTTGTCATACAGGTATTTGCCGACGCAGCGGATGGCGTTGCCGCACATACTCCCCTCGCTGCCGTCCAGGTTGAACATCCGCATTTTCGCGTCCGCCGTTTCCGAGGGCAGAATCAGCACCACGCCGTCGCCGCCCACGCCGGTGTGGCGGTCGGAGAGGAAGACCGAGAGCGATTCGGGCGAGTTGAGGGTAAACCCGTCGCAATGGATGTAAATATAGTCGTTGCCGCAGGCGTGCATTTTGGTAAACGGCAGCTGTATCCGCTCATTTCTCAGGCGGTTGACGTCTACCAGCTCGGTGTTGATCTCGCTGTACCCCGACAGCAGGCTGTCCGCCAGCGCGCCCGCCGTATCCGCCGAGGTCAGGCAGGGGATGCCGAGAGAGCAGGCCTTCCGGCGGAGCTTGACGTCGTCCAAAGCGGGGTCCCTCCCTTTTTCCGAGGTGGATATGACATAGCTGACGGAGCCGCTTTCCAGCAGGCTCTCCGTATTGTTCACCGGACACTCGCGGATTTTCTCCACGGTTTGCACCGGCAGGCCCTTCTGGGTCAGGAAGCGGGCGGTGCCGCGCGTCGCGTACAGGGTAAACCCGCAGGCGGCCAGCTTTTCCGCCACCGCGGCAATCTCCGCCTTGTCGCTGTCCCGCACCGTAATCAGCACGCCGCCGCTCCTTTGCATCGTATATCCGGCGGCGGTCAGCCCCTTGTAGAGGGCCTCCTCCAGATTTTTTCCCAGCCCCAGCGCCTCGCCGGTGGATTTCATCTCCGGTCCCAGATGGGTATCCAGCCCGGCCAGCTTTTCAAACGAGAACACCGGAACCTTCACCGCGGTATACGGCGGGATTTTCGCAATGCCCGGCGAATACCCCAAAGAGGACAGCGTCTCGCCGGCGCTGACTCGCGTGGCCAGCTCACACACGGGGATACCCGTGACCTTGCTGATATACGGAACGGTGCGCGACGCGCGCGGGTTGACCTCGATCACATAGAGGTCGTTTTCATACAGGACGTATTGAATATTGACCAGCCCCCTGACCTCCAGCGCCAGGCAGAGGGTGCGGGTGACGCTGAAAATCCTGCCGGCCAAATCGTCGTCCGCGTGCAGGGGCGGATAGACGGCGATGCTGTCGCCCGAATGGACGCCGGTGCGCTCGATATGCTCCATAATCCCGGGAATCAGCACATCTGTCCCGTCGCATACCGCGTCAACCTCGATTTCCGGCCCCTCCAGATATTTGTCGATCAGCACCGGATTTTCCGGCTTGGAGCGCAGGATGATTTCCATATACTCGCGGATATCCTCCGGCGAAAACGCGATGATCATGTTCTGCCCGCCCAGCACATAGGACGGGCGCATCAGCGCCGGATACCCGAGCGTCTCCGCCGCCGCGAGGGCCTCCGCCTCCGTCAGCACGGCGATGCCCCGCGGGCGCTTGATGTCCAGGCGTTCCAGCAGCGCGTCAAAGCGTTCCCGGTCCTCGCAGATATCAATGCTGTCCGCCGGCGTGCCGAGGATCCTCACGCCGCGCTCGTGCAGCTTCCCGGCCAGCTTGACGGCCGTTCCGCCGCCGAAGGCCGCCATGACGCCCACGGGCTTTTCGATGTCCACCACGCGCATCACGTCGCCGACGCACAGCGGCTCGAAATACAGCCGGTCGGCGGTGTCGAAGTCGGTGGAGACCGTTTCCGGATTGTTGTTGATGACAATCACCTCATATCCCATGCGCTTCAGCGTCCAGACGCAATGCACGCAGGCGTAGTCAAACTCGATGCCCTGACCGATCCGGATCGGCCCGCTACCCAGCACGACGATCCTCGGCTTCCCGCTTTTTTCGATGAACGGCAGCGCCTCGTTTTCCGTCCCGTTTTCCAGGGCGTAGAAGTACGGCGTTTGCGCCTCAAACTCGGCGGCGCAGGTGTCCACCATTTTGTACACGCAGGGGGGGCCGGCCGCCTGCGGCCGGGCGTCCCGCGCCCGTTCGGCGATGTTTTTCAGCCCGTGCAGAAACCAGCGGTCCACCCGGGTCGTCAGATGCAGGTCGTCCACGCCGACGCCGCGCTTGAGGGCCTCATACAGGACAAAGAGCCGTTCGTCGGTGACGGTGTGGAGAAGCTCGCGGACCTCTTCGCCGGACAGGGCGGACAGGCGGGGGAGGTCCAGGCTGTCCAGGCCCAGCTCCGCGCCGCGCACCGCCTTCAGCAGCGCTTCCTCAAAGGTGTCCGCGATGGCCATGACCTCGCCCGTGGCCTTCATTTGCGTTCCCAGATTTTTTTGCGCGTACACAAACTTGTCAAACGGCCATTTGGGGAGCTTGACCGCCACATAGTCCAGGGCTGGCTCAAAGGCGGCAAAGGTCGTTCCGGTGACGGCGTTTTGGATCTCGCCGAGGGTATAGCCGACGGCGATTTGGGTGGCCACCTTCGCGATGGGATACCCCGTCGCCTTGCTGGCCAGCGCCGAGGAGCGCGACACGCGCGGGTTGACCTCGATGACGGCGTACTCAAAGCTGTGCGGGTGCAGGGCCAGCTGGCAGTTGCAGCCGCCCTCGACGCCGAGGGCGCGGACAATCTCCAGCGAGGCCGTGCGCAGCATTTGATACTCCCGGTCCGCCAGGGTGACGGTGGGGGCCACGACAATGCTGTCGCCGGTATGCACGCCCACCGGGTCGAAGTTTTCCATCGAGCAGACGACAACGGCGTTGCCGGCGCGGTCACGCATGACCTCAAACTCAATTTCCTTCCACCCGGCGATGGATTTTTCCACCAAAATCTGCCGGATCGGCGAGAGGGACAGGCCGTTGGCCGCGATTTCGCGGAGCCGCGCTTCATCGGCCGCGAAGCCGCCGCCGCTGCCGCCCAGCGTAAAGGCGGGGCGCACGACGACCGGATACCCCAGTTCGCCCGCGAAGGAGGCCGCCTCCTCAACGCTGTTGGCGATGACCGAGGGAACGACCGGCTGGCCGATGCTTTGCATCGTGTTCTTAAAGAGCAGCCGGTCCTCGGCCTTGTCAATGGTTTCGGGGGAGGAGCCGAGCAGGCGCACGTTCATTTTCTCCAGAAAACCGCTCCGGGCCAGTTGCATACACAGCGTCAGCCCCGTCTGACCCCCGAGGCCGGACAGGATGCTGTCGGGGCGTTCTTTTTCGATGATGCGCTTGACGGTGGTCAGGGTAAGGGGCTCGATATAGATGCTGTCGGCGATGTTCCGGTCGGTCATGATGGTGGCGGGGTTGGAGTTGACCAGGACAATCTCGATGCCGTTCCCGCGCAGGACGCGGCAGGCCTGCGTCCCGGCGTAGTCAAACTCCGCCGCCTGTCCGATCACGATCGGCCCGGAGCCGATGACCATCGCCTTCCGGATGGTTTTATCGAGCGGCATAGGCGTCCATCCTTTCTATAAAGCGGTCGAACAGGAACGCCGTATCGAGCGGCCCGCCGCGCGCCTCGGGGTGGAACTGCACGGAAAACGAGCGGCCGTAGTCCAGGCCCTCGCAGGTGCCGTCGTTGACGTTGACAAACGCGCTGTCGTCCGCGACCACCGCGTAGCCGTGGTTTTGGCTGGTGACGTACACCCGGCCGGCGCCCGTCTCCCGGACCGGCTGATTGGCGCCGCGATGCCCGAACTTGAGCTTTTGCGTTTTATATCCGTTGGCCCGAGCCAGCAGCTGATGCCCCAGACAGATGCCGAAGATCGGGACGCCGCTTTGCCGCAGGGCGCGGAGGGTGTCCACGATGCCGTCATTGGCGGGATCGCCGGGATCGCCGGGGCCGTTGCCGAGCATGACGCCGCCGGGCTGTATCTGTAAAATCTCCCGCGCGCCGGTATCGTGGGGGAAGGACCACACCTCGCACCCCCGCGCCTCCAGCGCGTCCGCGATGCCCTGTTTCGTTCCGAAATCCAGCAGCGCGGCGCGGCGCGGGCCGGCTCCGGTTTTGGTGACGGCGCGGCGGGAGACGGCGGCCACGGCGCGGCGGATGGCGTATGCCGCCGCCTCCCCGCGGTCGGCGTCTGTCGGCGGGGACAGGGTGATTTTTCCGTTCATGACGCCGCGGTCGCGGATGAGGCGCGCCAGCGCCCGGGTGTCAATGCCGCACAGGCCGGGAACGCCGCGCTCCCTCAGCAGGGCGTCAAGGCTTCCCTCGCTCCGGAAATTGGAGGGGGTATGGCAGGGGTGCTTGACAATATACCCCTTCGCCCCGATGCTCCCGCTTTCAAAGTCGGCGGGGATGACGCCGCAGTTTCCGATCAGCGGGAAGGTCTGCAGGACGATCTGCCCGTGGTAGCTGGGGTCGGTCAGGGTTTCCAGATAGCCGGTCATGCCGGTGGCAAAGACGACCTCCCCGGTGACCTCCCCCGCCGCGCCAAAGGACGTTCCCTCAAAGACCGCGCCGTTTTCCAGAACTAAGTATGCCTTCATATCCCGGCCCCTCTCTCCCAAACATCCTTTTTTCTTCCGTCCGGCGCGCCGCCGCCGGTAAAGCATTCGGTGCAGAAGGGCAGGGCGCATTGCCCGCAGGCCCGTTTCAGCCCGTCTATGCTGATATATCCGAGACTGTCCGCGCCGATTTTCCGGCAGATCCCGTCCTGGGTCATGCGGTTGGCGATCAGGGTTTCCTCCGCGTCTATGTCCGTCCCGTAGCGGCAGGCATAGCGGAAGGGCGGGGAGGATATCCTCAGATGCACTTCTTTCGCGCCCGCGCTTTTCAGGCTTCCCACAATCTTTTCGCTGGTGGTGCCCCGCACGATGGAGTCGTCCACCAGCACGACCCTCCGGCCCCGGATGTTGGCCGTCAGGGGATTGAGCTTCTGCCGCACGGCGCTGTCTCTCTGGGACTGGGTCGGATAAATGAAGCTCCTGCCGATATACCGGTTTTTCACAAATCCCGACGCCAGCTGCACCCCGCTTCCCGCGCTGTAGCCGCCGGCGGCCTCCAGCCCGCTGTCGGGCACGCCGCAGACGATGTCGGCTTCCGCGGGACACTCCTCGGCCAGCACAGCTCCCATATTAAACCGCGCGTCGTATACGGAAAGCCCGTCCAGCACGGAATCCGGCCTCGCGAAGTACACATACTCAAAGATACACAGGCCCCGGCTGTCCGCCTTGGGGGGAAGCCGCACTCCCTGGTGAATGATTTCCCCCTTGTCCATGACGACCACCTCGCCCGGGGTGACGTCCCGCACAAACGCAAACCCGCAGGCGTCCAGCGCGCAGCTTTCCGACGCCGCGGCATAACCGGCCTCGCTTCGCCCGAGGCAGAGCGGGCGGAACCCGCCCGGGTCACGGACGGCGATGAGCTTGCCCCGGCCGGTCGCGATGATCAGGGAAAACGCCCCCCGCAGGAGTCCGGCGGCCTTGATCACGCCCGACAGCGTATCCCGCTCCGTGGTCGTGCAGTACGCGATCAAAGAGGAAACCACCTCGCTGTCGCTGGTCGCGTCGAATCGCAGGCCGTTTTGCCGCAGCATCCCGCGCAGCTCCCCCGCGTTTGTGATGTTGCCGTTATGCGCCGCCGCGATCCGTCCGGTCAGATAATCCGCCACAAACGGGCCGACGTTTTCCCTGGTGCTGGTTCCGGTCGTGGAATAGCGGGTATGGCCGGCGGCGGTTTTCCCCTTGGGCAGACGGGCCAGGGTTTCGCTTGAGAACACTTCGCTGACCAGCCCCGCGTCCTTATGGCACAGAATCTTGTTGTCGTAAGCGACGGCGATGCCCGCGCCCTCCTGGCCGCGGTGCTGGAGCGCGAGCAGGCCGTTGTAGGTCATGCCGGCGGCCTCGTCCACGGTCAGGCTGACGCCGAAGACGGCGCATTCCTCATTCCGCTTCCTGATAATTCTCATACGTTCTCAGTATCCCTTCCGCAATCACCCGCTTGGCGGCGCGCATGTCCATCGCCTGTTTTTCGATATACCGGTGGGCGTCCTGCTCGCTCATGCCCATAAACGATATCAAAATACATTTCGCCCGGTCGATCATCCGGATGTCCTCTATTTTTTGTTTAAGCCGCGCGTTCTCGGTCTGCATTCGCTTGAGTCTGCTGCAGGCCGCCTTGGCCAGGGTCAGCGCGGACCAGAAAATGGCCCGGTTCACCGGCTTGGAAACGGTCAGCACGCCGTCGCCCTCGCAGGCGGCGGATACCGCGTCAAAATACTCGCTTTTCACCGCCAGAATGACCTGAGACAGGCTTTTGGCCGCGATATGCCGGGACAGGCTCTCGCCGGATTCATCCCGGAGCGGGGCGTTGACGATCACCAAATCGAAATCTCTCTCCAGAAGAAGCCTCCGCGCCTCCCCGCAGGACGGCAGAACGGCAATATGCTTCACGGAAGCCGCGTCCAGCAGCTCCGTGAGGTAAACGGCGCTCTTGTCCGTGTGCGAGACAATCAGAGCGCTTTCCATACCGATCTCCGCCTTTCCTCATATCTTCAACAGGCTCATACAACGGAAAAGTATCGCCTCCCGTAAAATCCGGACGCATCGGCCGAAGCGGCAAAATCGGCCTCTTCCTGCTTCTTGGCGGCGATATACTTTGCCAGCAGCTCCTCTCCCAGCACGTCCTCCGCAAAGCGGCTGCTCCGGGCCAGCTCCGCGGCTTCTCCCAAATCCCGGGGCAGAACCGCGAGGGACGCGGTCACGCTCGGGTCCGCCGTATATAAATCCGCGTCCACCGCGGGCGGCAGCGCCAGCTCCTTTTCCATCCCGTCAAGCCCCGCCGCGAGGATCAGCGTGAACGCGAGATACGGGTTCAGCGCGGGGTCCGGCGAACGCAGCTCCATCCGGACCTTCTCCCCGATGGCGGCGGGAATCCGGATCAGCTGCGAGCGGTTTTGGTGCGACCAGGAGACATACTTGGGCGCTTCAAACCGGCCGAAGCGCTCATACGAGTTGGCAAGCGGGTTGAGGAAAAGGGTGATCTCGGGGGTTTTGGCCAGAATCCCGGCGATAAAGCTCTCCGCGATATGGGAGTGACCCTCGCTCCTGTGCCTGAAAATATTGCGCCCGTTCCGGGCCAGGGAAAGATTGATGTGCATCCCGCTGCCGGGCGCGTCCGGAAGGGGCTTGGGCATAAAGGAGGCGAAAAGACCGTTGCGCGCGGCGATGGCCTTGACCGCGGACTTGAAAGTCTGGAAGTGATCGGCGCAGGAGAGGGCGTCGCTGAACTTAAACCCGACCTCGTTTTGTCCCGGCCCCTGCTCATGGTGCGAGGTTTCCGGCTTTATCCCCATCTCCTCAAGCGTCAGGCAGATTTCACGGCGGATATCCTCCCCCCGGTCGAGCGGCGCGATGTCCAGATACCCGCCCTGGTCAAAAGGCTCGGCGGAGGGCTGGCCGTCGGCGTCGGTTTTGAACAGATAAAACTCGCATTCGGCGCCGATTTTACAGACATAGCCCATCTTTGCGGCGCGTTCGGCCATCTGCTTGAGCAAGCCTCTGCCGTCGTGCAAAAACGCGGAGCCGTCCGGTTTCCGTATGTCGCAGTAAAAGCGCGCGACCCGGCCCGGTCCCGGCCGCCACGGCAGCACCGCCAGCGTCGGCGGATCGGGAAAGAGGAGCAGGTCGGATTCCGTAACGTCGCGGAATCCGCGGATGGCGTGCGCGTCAAAGGAGACCCCGTCCGTAAACGCGGAGGGCAAATCGTCCGCCAGAATGGAGATGTTCTTTTGCAGGCCGAACATATCGCAAAAGCCAAGCCGGACGAATTTGACGTCGTTTTCCTTTACAAATTCCAGAATTTCGTTTGCCGTTCCGTTCATGATACACATCCTCCTGTGATTCCGCGGGGAACGCTTCGGGCGGCGCCGCGCGGTTCATCGCTGTCCGGGTCCGGGTCAGACTTTATACAGCCTACCGTCAATTCGGCGTATACAGCTGGGTGTAGGGATTCTTCGCGTTGGGCTTCAGGACATAAAACCTGTCCCGCGTCAGGGCGTCCGCGTCCGCCCCGAAATATCCGGCAAACCTGGCAATACAGGGCGCGATCTCCCGCAGGTCGTCCTCCCCGGCGATTTCCCCGGTCACCTGCGCGGGAAGGGCCGTAAGGGCCCTGTCCGTCCGGATGAAAATTTTTCCTCCGTGCATACCGGTGCCCGTGAAATTACCGACCGGGACGTCCGTCGAGCCGATCCCCAGCACCACAATCAGTCCTCCCGCCAGATACTCGCCCAAAAAGCTGCCGACCGCGCCGCCGATGACAATGACGGGCCTTTTGTCTTGATATTCCTTCATGTGGATGCCGGTTCTGTAGCCGGCGTTTCCGCGCACGAATATGGCGCCGCCCCGCATGGCGTAGCCGAGCGCGTCGCCCGCGCTGCCGTGGATGATGATGGTCCCGTCGTTCATCGTATCGCCCGCGGCGTCCTGGGCATTGCCCTTGACCACAATCGTCCCGCCGTCCAGATAGGCGCCCAGCGCGTTGCCCGGCGTTCCGCCGACGGTGATCGTTCCGTCTTTCATGGCGCAGCCGATATATCTCTTGCCGAAACAGGGCTGGATGGTCATACCGCGCCTCCTCCCAATCTCGCCTGCCGGACCTCCCGGGTAAAGGCCATAAGCCCCGGCTTCTCGCACACAAGCGCGAAATCAATCGTGTCCAGCGGCGTCCGCTCGCGGATCAGGCTTGTGTAAATACCCGCCTTCTCCACCTGGCCGATGAGGATGTATCCGTTCAATCTATTATCACTGTAAAACAACCGCTTGTAAACCCCTTCCGTGTTTTTCTCATAAACCTCGCCGGTATAATGTCCCGCCGTGATGACAGGCAGGCCGAAAAATCCGATGGCGTTCATGGGGATGGCCCTGTCAAACGCCGCCTCTCCCCCCGCCATATTGATCCCGGCGCACTCCCCCTGCATATAGGCGTTCGGCAGCAGCGCCATGACCCGGCTCTGCCCGCTTGAGGCGTCCGTCGTCTGCGCGCAGTCTCCGGCGGCATAGATATCCGGCGCGGAGGTTTCCGATCTCGCGTTGATGACAATCCCCCGGTCGATCTCCGCAATGCCTTTCAGCAGCGCGGTGTTCGGGCGCACGCCCACGGCCAGGACGAGGACGTCAAAATCCAGGGTCTCCCTGTCTTCCAAAACGGCGGTATCCCCCTCAAAGCGCCGGATGCTCGCGGCAAGCCTGAACTCAATGCCCCGGCTCTCAAGACGGCTCTGTACCCGCGCCGCGCCGCCGCCGTCCAGAATGCTGGACAGAATTTGGGGGGCGAGGTCAAGCACCGTTATCCGCGAAGCCCGCCCGCACAGCCCCTCGGCGCATTTCAGGCCGATCAGCCCCGCGCCGGCGATCAGCACGCGCCCGTTCCCGTCCAGCATCCCCTCCAGCCGCCGCGCGTCGTCAAGGCGGATAAACGCCGACGACTTCCGCACGGTATCCAAGCCCTCAAACGGCGGGACAAACGCCGAGGACCCGGCGGCGAGGAGGAGCTTGTCATACGGCACGCGGCGGCCGTCCGAGAGGAGCACCTGCCGGCCGGCGGCGTCGATTTCCATCGCGGCGGCGTGAATCAGGCGGATGTTATGATCCGCGTAAAAGCTGCCGGGCCGGTATTTCATTCCGTCTCCGGTCACCTTGCCGGACAGGAGATAGGAAATCAGAGGGCGTGAGTAGGTATGGTGCGGCTCGTCCGTAATGACGGTGAGGCTTCCCCGCGGGTCCGTCCGCCGGATGCCCTCCGCCGCGCCGATCCCGGCCGCGGAATTGCCGATGATGACATACTGCCTCATCCGATTCACCCTCTCTCCTCAAACACGATCGCGCCGTTGGGACAGCCCTTGACGCACGCCGGGGTTCCCCCGGCCGTTTTGACGCACAATTCACATTTTTGCACCGCCCCGCCGTCAGAGGGGGACACCGCCCCGTAGGGACAGCTCAGGATGCAGGTATAGCAGCTGACGCATCGGTCCCCGTCGATGGTGACGACGCCGCCGGAGACGGTCAGCGCTCCGGTAATACAGCCCTTGACGCACAGCGGCTCAAGGCAGTGGCGGCAGGACACGGCGAAGCTGACGCCGTCGTTTTCCTCTATGCGGATGTTCGGGTTGATTTTACAGCCCTTCAGCGCCCGCGCCATGTCGGTTTCATTTGTGCCGGCAAACGCGCAGTAATACTCGCACAAATGGCAGCCCAGGCACCATTCCTCACGAACATAGACCCGTTTCACGGTCTCACCTCATCTCCGGATAATCGTCCCGCGCCCTCAAGCCCCGCCTCCGGCGAGGGTGAGCCTGCGCAGGCACTCCCTGTATATCTCCGCTGTTTTCTCCAGCACATCGTCCGGCACGCTGTCAAACCGCATTTCACCGCCCGCCCGGTTGTTGAGGAGCCAGTCCCGCACGAACTGCTTGTCATAGCTTTTCGGCGAAACTCCGGGCTGATAGCCGGCCAGATTCCAAAACCGGCTGGAATCCGGCGTGCCGATCTCGTCGGCCAGAACCAGGCGGCCGTCCGCGTCCAGCCCGAACTCAAACTTCGTGTCGGCCAGGATGATGCCCTTGTCATAGGCGTACCGGTAACAGGCGTCATACAGCCGCAGGCTGGTCTCCCGGAGCCGGCCCGCCAGCTCCCCGCCGAGCGCGCCGGCGACGGCCTGGAACGGGATGTACTCGTCATGCCCCGTGTGCGCCTTGGTGGACGGCGTGAAAATCGGGGCGTCCAGCTTTTCCGCCAGCTGATAGCGCCCCTCCAGCCTGTGGCCGCAAAACGCCTCTCCTCTGGAATACGCCTCCCACATATTTCCGAACATATAGCCCCTGACGACGCACTCAAAGGGCAGGATGTTCAACTTCCGGACCAGAACCGCGCGCCCCTCAAATTCAGCGCTCCGGAAATAGGCGGGCAGGTCTCCGGGATCGCCGGACAGGATATGATTGGGAATGATGTCCCGGGTGTAATCAAACCAGAACAGGGCCAGGGCGTTGAGTACCTTCCCCTTGCCCTCCACGGTCCTGGGCAGGACCGCGTCAAAGGCGGATATCCGGTCCGTCGTCACGATGACCAGTTCGCTGTCCGAGACCTCGTACACGTCCCGCACCTTTCCGCTGACTCGCTTTTTCATGATGCCGCCCTCCTTCATTTCTGTTTGCCGGTTGCCGGTTGCCGGTCTGCACAAATCCCTGTAGGGGCGCGCATTGCGCGTCCGCGCAATCCCTCGGACACGGCACGCCGTGTCCCTACATAGTTATAGGCCCTGATGATTGACGGAATAGATTTTTTGTTGGCTGGCCAAATCGTTCCGCCGTAGGGACACGGCGTGCCGTGTCCGGGCGTGCCGTATGATGCGGAGCAAAACAGTAAACGGTCGTCATGCACCCGGAAGAACGAAACGCTGGGAATACAACCAAACCAGAAGCCGAGGCCAGGACAGCTAGGAAAAGCCCCTTACGGTAAAAGGCTGTGCCTTCCCGCAAACAAAACCCCCGTATGAATCGGCAGGGGGGCTGGGGGCGGCACGCCCCCAGTGGGGGGCTCCGGGGGGGGCCCCCCCCGGGAATGCCTGAACACCCCCCCAACCAAAAG
>WRLJ01000024.1 GCA_009777685.1 Oscillospiraceae bacterium
CCCCCGGCGATTTCCTATACGCAGGAACCCTCCGTCAGGGGCTTATACGAAAGCGGCGTGGGTTTGGAGAAGTACGACCCGCGCGAGGGAGGCGTCACACCGGTCAAAAACCAGCAGAATTTAGGCGTCTGCTGGGCGTTTGCGTCGACAGGGGCGTTGGAAGCCTATGTCCTCAAAAACGATCCGGGAACCTATTTTTCTGAAAATCACATGCGCCACGCTCTGAGCAGCGATGGCGGCAATCCCTACGGCTTTAACCGCTCCAACGACGGCGGCGGCAACGCGCAAATGGCGGCCGCCTATTTTATGCGCAGCGTCCTCAACGGCACGGTGCTTGACGCTACAGACCCGTATGTCAACAGCTCCGCCATCCGGCCTTACGCTGATACCAGAGACAAAGCCAAAGCGGGAAAAGTCACGGGGATGATTTATATCCCCGACCTGACGGACACCGCAACGGCAGGCACGGTTACAAGTTACCGCAATCAAATCAAACAAGCCGTATCGGACTACGGCGCGGTCACAGCCGGATATTATACCCCCGGCTCCACTTCAGGCTCCAACCAAACGGGAGTGTCCTATTACACCACAAGCACTCAACCCAACCACGATGTTCTGATTGTTGGCTGGGACGATGGTTATGAGCGGACGAGTTTCTCACCGCAACCGCCCGGCAACGGCGCGTGGCTGGTGAAAAACAGCTGGGGACCGTCTTGGGGGCAAAGCGGTTTCTTTTGGATGTCGTATTATACGCCGCTGCGGACGGTGGCCGCCGTCACCGGATATGACCCGGATTTCAATGACGAGATGTACACGATTTATGAGTACGATGAGTTCAGTATGAACAGTCGCTTGGAAACAAGTGCCTCTTCGATCCATTACGCGAATGTATTCGACTGCACGGAGGAGAACAAAAGACTGACACAGGTGATCCTATACGTTGACAATCCCGGAAAGCCCCATACCATTTATACCGCCGTCGGAGACAGCGGCACAAACAAAATCGCGCTGCTGGACACGGCCCTCAACGGACCGGCGGCAGTTGAAACATTCGTGCCCCAATATCCCGGCTATTATACACGTACACTCAACATACCAAACTTGGAGGTTGGGCAAACACGCTTTGCCGTTGCGGTAAAGGTAGAGGGCAGCGGGGGGCTTTCGATTGTTCTGGAAGGCAAGGGCGGTTATTCCTCCCAAGCCACCTCAGACGCCGGACAAAGCTACTATAAACTTGCAGCCGATTCGTGGGTAGATTCCCATACGCAACATACCGCCAATGTTCCCATCAAGGCAATCGTCGAAACCTCGCTGGATGACGCCGATGCGGTAACCGCCGACAAGGCGTTGCTGACATGGGATCGTATCAAGGGGCTGAATGTTTCCGAGGCAGAGGTCAAAACAAACCTTGCCCTGCCGACCACCGGACGCTATGGCTCAACGATTTCCTGGTCGTCCAGCCCAGACATCATATCCAACACCGGCGAGGTTTCCCGCCCGGCTGAAAACGGGTCTGACGCCAAGGTGACCTTGACCGCAACGATACAAAAGGGCGACGTGACCGACACGCAGAACTTCACCCTGACCGTTCTGCCCTCTCTGTCCGATGAGGCCAGCGTAGAGGCCGACGAAGAGTGGCTAACATGGGAGATCATCCGGGGCTCCAACACCGCCGAAACCAACGTAACCTCAAACCTTACCCTGCCCGCAACAGGGCCGGAAGGCTCAGAAATTACCTGGTCGTCCTTCCCCGCCACCTTTATTTCTAACAGCGGCGTCGTGACCCGCCCGGCCTACGGCACGAACGACGAGCAGGTGACATTGACGGCGAGCGTTACAAAAGGGGATGTAACTCCTGTTCCGGTGGTTTTCGAATTGACCGTAAAAGCCAACACCGCTCCCCCCACCCCTCCTGACTCCTCCTACACCGTCATCCCCGGCACCGTCGGCCTCTCCGGCGGCGGAGCGAACCACATCAACCTGACCGCCGAAACGCTCAGCCTCGGCATCACCGCGGCGTGGTACAGCCTGGACGGCGGAAAGAAATGGCGCAAAGGCCCGCTGCCCGCGGACGACAAGTGGCACAAGCTCTTCAACAAGGACCTCACGCTTTGGGTGGCCGACAAATACAACCCCAAGGCGGTCAAGGCCAACCCCAAAAAGGGCGTCGAAGGCATTGCGAAGGGGGTGCCGGACGACGGAACGGTCGTGCAGTTCCCCAAAATCGACAAACGCCCCAAGGCCAATCCCGAAAAGCTCAAGCCGTTCTACGGGCCGGAAACCTGGACGCTGATGACGGGCACGTCCCCGCCCTCGCTGCGCTATGAGTGGGCCGCGACCGCCGACGGCAAAACGCCAACCGGAGCCTGGGGAACGCTGGATGGCATCAGCTTTGGCATCCTCGCTCCGGGTGAAAAGACGACGGTTCTGTTCCGCACGGCCCCCTCGGCCAGCGGGGAGACATACATCCCCGCGGGCAAGACGTTCCGCGTTAAGCCGAAAGCCTTGGCCAAAGCGCCCAGCGTGAAAGCCAACGGGAAGAAGGGCGAGCTGAAAATCAAGAAGGGCTTCGCCTGTCAGACGCCGGCCGGCCTGTACGAGGCCTCCTCGCCCCTCACGCTGAGCATCGTCTCCGTGATCACCGGAGACAATCAGGTGTCCGGCGGCGCCACGGTAACGATATGGAAGCTGGAAACGGGCAAAAACCCGCCCTCCGCCCCCCAGAGCCTGATCCTGCCCGCCGCGCCGGCGCCGGCGGCGGAGCCGTAAGGCCGCGCTCTTACCATCGTCAAGGCCCGGGGCGCTGATGCGCTCCGGGCCTTGTGAAGACCGCCGTAAAGAAAGAGAGGGAGGCGGCGCTGGCCGCCGCCGGACGGCCTGTGAATCATGGGCCTGCCGGCGGCTCCGGCAGCTGTGCGGAAAACACACCCGCCGCTTACAACTTCTATGATACGCGAATAATGTGAATAAGTCTTGTGCAAAATGTTACAAAAGAATTAAAAAGTATTAAAATTTTTATGGCTTGTGAACAGACGGTCACATTTCCCGTCTGCCTTCCAGCGAGCGCAGGAGCGTGGCGGCGTCGGCAAACTCGACGTGGCCGCCGATGGGGATGCCGTAGGCCAGCCGCGTCACGCGCAGTTCAAAGGGCTGGAGCAGGCGGGCGATGTAGAGCGCGGTGGTGTCGCCCTCGGTGTCGGGGTTGGTGGCCAGGATGACCTCCGCCGTCTCCTCCCGCCCCGCGCGCTCCAGCAGCTCGCGGATGCGGATGTCGTCCGGGCTTTTGTTGCCCGCCGGAGAAATCACGCCGTGCAGGATGTGGTATACGCCCCGGTATTCGCGGGCGCGCTCAATGGCCGCGGCGTCGCGCGGCTCGGAGACGACGCAGATGGTGGTCCTGTCGCGCCGCTCGTCGCGGCAGACCGCGCAGAGCGCGGCGGACGTCCGCCCCTCCGGAATGTCCGTCAGGTTCAGGCAGAGGGGGCACAGCCCGGTCTGCCGCTTGGCGTCCAGAACGGCTTGGCCGAACGCGCGCGCGTCCTCGTCCGGCAGGGACAGGACGTAAAAGGCCAGGCGCTGGGCGGACTTGCGCCCCACGCCGGGCTGGCGCGCGAACTGGGAGACAAGATGCTCCACAGCGGCGGGGAAAGCGTCCTTCATGCGTTAAACCATCCCTTAGAAGGGCAGTCCCAGACCGCCCGTAAACTTTTGCATCTCGCGGGCCTGTGTTTCCTCCGCGGTCCGCAAACCTTCGTTGACGGCGGCGAGGATCAGGTCCTGAAGCATGTCGATGTCGTCCGGGTCGACGGCCTCGGGCTTCAGCGTGATGGATTCCAGCTGCCGCGCGCCGTTGACGACGGCGGTGACCGCGCCGCCCCCGGCGGTGGTTTCATAGGTGCGCTGCTCCAGCTCCTCCTGGGCGCGCGCCATGTCCTGCTGGAGCTTTTGCACCTGCTTCATCATGTTCATGCCGCCCATGCCGCCCATATTGGGCATTCCGCGTCTGGCCATAGAGGGGTTCCTCCTTCATTGAACTGCCGCGCGGAGGGCCGGGGGGCCGTCCGCGGCGGTCTTATAATGGGCATCTCATCGTATGGGCCTTATTCCTCCAGGATCACCAGCGGCCCCGCGCTGGCCAGCAGGCTGTCCAGCGAGTCCGTGCCGCCGCTGTCCGGCGCGCGCACGCGGATTTGCGCCGGGCCGGGGTGGAGGGCCGCCAGAAAGCGGGTAAAATCCTCCGTCCGCAGATTCATCGCCGAGAACTCGTCGGCGGCGTAGAGAATCAATCCGCCCGGTCCGGCCTCCGCCGACGCGCCGCTCAGGAACATCCGGTACAGCGGCTGACAGGCGGAGCGGATGCGCTCCATCACGTCCGCCCCCCCCACAGAAGGCACGGCCTCTGCGGGAGACACGGTCTCTGCGGGAGACGCGGCCTCCGCGGGAGAGACGCTCTCCGCGGGAGAGACGCTCTCTGCGAAAGGCGCGCTCTCTGCGGGAGACGCGCTCTCTGTAAGAGGCTCCGCCTTCGGCGCGGACGGGGGCTTTGCCTTTTTGGGGGCTTTGGGAGCGGGCGGCGGCTCTAAAATCGGCTCCTCCGGCGGAGGAGGCGGTTCTTCCGGCGGCGGGGGGCGCTCCTCCGCCGCAGGCGGCGGGGGAGGCGGGGGGGGCGCGGCGGGCTTGGGCGGCAGAGGGGCGGCGATGACCGGCGTCTCCTCCGGCGCGCCGCACAGGCGCAAAACGCACAGCTCCGCCTCGACGCGGCGGTTGACACTGCGCGGCAGGCGCTGCTGCGTCTCCTGAAGGGTGTGAATCATGGCAATCAGGCGCGGCGGCTTGAGGCGGGACGCCAGCTCGCGCATTGCCCCGGCCTCCAGGCGCGGGGAGACTGCGGCGTCGCCCAGAAGATGCGCCATCAGCACGTCGCGCAGTAAGCCCGAAGCGGCGTCCAGCAGCGCGGACAGCTCCTTGCCGCCCTGGTACAGCGACTCCAGGGCTTGCAGGGCGGCGGGGGCGTCGCCGGCGGCGATATGGCCGATCCACGCGGCGATCTCCAGCGTCCCGGCCAGCCCCAGCGCCTCATGGACCAGCGCGGTGTCCACGGCAAACCCGTCGGACAGCGCGGCGCATTGGTCCAGCAGGGAGAGCGCGTCCCGCGCCGCGCCGTCGGAGATGTGCGCCAGCAGGGAGGCCGCGTCGGGCGTGACCTCGATGCCCTCGCGCCCGGCAATGCCGGTCAGATGCGCCGCGATGTCCGCGGCGGACAGCCGCTTAAAGGCAAAGCGCTGACAGCGCGAGAGGATGGTCGCGGGCACTTTGTGCGTCTCGGTGGTGGCCAGGATGAACAGCACATGCTCCGGCGGCTCCTCCATGCTTTTCAGCAGGGCGTTGAAGGCTCCGGCGGAGAGCATGTGAACCTCGTCAATGATGTACACGCGCCGCCGCAGGGCCACGGGCGCGTAAATAAACTCCTCGCGCAGGGCGCGGATGTTGTCCACGCCGGAATGGGAGGCGGCGTCCATCTCCAGCACGTCCGTCGCGCCGCCGCCGAGAATCGAGCGGCAGGACGCGCATTCGTTGCAGGGGTCGCCCTCCGCCGGGCGCTCGCAGTTGACGGCCCGCGCGAGGATTTTCGCGCAGGTGGTTTTGCCCGTGCCGCGCGTGCCGGTGAACAGATAGGCGTGGCTGGTCCTGCCCGCCGCCACCTGTCGTTTCAGCGTCTCCGTCACGGCGGGCTGCCCGATCACGTCGCGGAACGCGAGGGGGCGGTATTTCCGGTACAGGGCAAGGCTCATTGGTCCGTCTCACCTCCGGGCGGCATGGGGGGCTGGCCGTCTTCCTCCGTCTCGCCGTCCTCCGCGTCCTCCGTGTCCTCCGTGTCCTCCGCGTCCTCCGTGTCTGTCTCCGCGTCCTCCTCCGGCTCCTCCTCAACGGGGACGGGCAGCAGAATCAGGCGGAAACAGCGGATCAGCAGATTGAACACATACAGGCTCAGACAGATGACGACAAAGAACACAAGCCGCTCCAATTCGGGCGCCAGCACGGCGACCAGCGGCAGCGCCGCCGCGAAGGCGTAAAAGACAAACGCGCTGTCCACGGGCCGCCGCAGGTCGGTCTGCTCGAAGGCCGCCGCCAGACGGCCCAGCGCGATAAACGCGAAGTACGCCGCCAGCAGGTCCAGCAGCACGCCCGAAACCTGCAAAATAAACACGACCGTCTCGTTGTCCGCCAGCCGCATCAGCAGCGCGGTTTGCAGCAGCGCGAGGGGGACGGTCAGCAGACGTGGGCGGTTAAAGCTCGGCTCACGCGCGGTCAGGATGCTGAACGTGATGAACAGCACGACATAACCCGCGACGTCCGGAAGGATGTCGGCGCCGAACAGGAAGAGGTCTACCCGGATGAACAGAAACGCGAACGCCGTCCACAGCAGGGACTTCATTTTCATAGGCCGCGCCGCCGCCTTTCGGAGTGATCTCTGACGCCTGTCCGTGCCGCACACCGTGCGTCGAATGCGCGGATACGCCCGCGGGCCGGACAGCCGGCTCGGAGACGGCGCCCCCGCGGCACACGCGGGCTCCCGCTTGATGCTGCTCGGTTCCCCGCCTGACATGATTGGGCGGGTCCGCGTTGCGCGGGACCGGCTCCTCATCGCTGCTTATCCGGTGCTGGACGGCACATCCGCGACCCTCGGCCCGGGATTCACCCCTGCTGTAGCGGGTTGCAGGCTACAGGGCACCGCTGGCTCCCCGGCTAGTACGGCACGGACAGACGTCAGAATGCGTTTAGTATACCACCATTGCGGGCGGGAAACAAGAGAGGAATTGCGGGAGGACGAAAAATGGCCCGCGCCGGACGCCTCCGCGCCGCGGAGACAGCTGTCCCGGAAAGGAAGGATTATGGCGTTAGCAAACGATATATATATCCGATAAAATGGATAAAACGACCGGAAGAACCCAAGCCCGCTTTCGCCGTGAAACCCGGACCCGCGGGAAGGGACAGGATATAAAATATATTTACAGAAATGTAAATGTATTTCCATAAACCGCTTGACATTTTGGCGGAAATGTATATAATGTGCATTAATTGGTGTGAAATGGGGAAATGACGCCGTGGATGGGTTGTCTGCGCGGCGGCGGCCCGGCCTGAAAAAAGAACGTCCGGAGGGAACTATGACTCGGAAAAAAACGCTCTGCGTCTGGCTCTGCGCCATCCTGGTATGCTCTGTGTTTTCAGGCTGCCGGAGCGCTGTCCCGGAACCGCCGCGGAGCGCGCCGTTTTCTTCCTATCTTGATATTCCGGACGTGAGCCGGGAGGAAATCAACGCCATTGAAAAATTACGGGGAGCTTCTTTTACGGTCAACATACCGCACAGCACGGAGTTGTTTACAGACAGCGGCGGGGAAATGCGCGGCTATATGGTGCTGCTCTGCGAGTGGTTATCCGGGCTGTTCGGAATACACTTTCAGCCGGAGATTGAGGAATTGGGCGCCATTCTGCAAAAGCTCAACGCCGGCCAGCCCGGCCTTGCGAGCCTGGTGATCACCGAAAACCGCCGGGCAAGCTATTTTATGACCGATCCCACCGTGCAGCGTTCCCTGAAAATCATCCGTCTGGAGGACAGCCCTCCGGTCGGCGTCGCCGCGCAGTCCAGACCGCCGCGCTATGTTTTCCTGGAAGGCACCATGATCATGGAGCTGTTTGAGGACACGCTGGAGGCCGCCTCTTATGTTGAAATGGTCGCCGAAAGCTACGAAGAGGCTTACCGGATGCTGCAAAACGGGCAGGCCGACGCCTTTATCGGGCACAACACCATGGAAATCGCCTTTGACGCTTACGGCGCCGTGATTGCCGAGGATTTTCTGCCGCTGACGTTTATTCCGGTCGGCCTGGCCGCGGCCAGCGAGAGCCTTGAGCCGGTGATTTCCGTCATCACCAAGGCCCTGCGGGGCGGGGCGTACCGATATCTGACCGAGCTGTACCGGCAGGGCTATCAGGAATACAGAAAGCACAGATTCTCGATGCGGCTGACCGGTGAAGAAGCGGAATATCTGCGGACTCATCCCGTGATCCCCTTTGCCTCGCAGTACATGTCGTATCCCGTCAGCTTTTACAATACGAACGAGGGACGCTGGGAAGGGGCGGTCTTTGACGTTCTGGACGAAATGGAGCAGATTACCGGCGTTTCCTTTGAGCTGGTCAATGATACCGCCGCGGAATTGCTCGACCTGATGGCCCTGCTGGAAAACGGAACGGCGTATCTCATGCCCAACCTGATTCAAAGCCCGGAACGGCGGGAGCGGTTTTTGTGGCCGGACACCCTGTACATAACCGACCGGTTCGCCCTGCTCTCCAAACAGGATTACCCGAATATCGAGCTTAACGACATCCCGTTTGAACGGGTGGGCTTTGCCCGGGGCTCCGCCTTTGCCGATATGTTCCGCGCCTGGTTTCCCAACGCGGTCAACGCCAGGGAGTATCCCAATACCGACGAGGCCTTCGCGGCGCTGGACCGGGGTGAAATCACCCTGGTGATGTCCAGCCAGAGCCGGCTGGCCTCCCTGACCAATTATTACGAATATTCGGATTATAAGGCCAATTACTTGTTTTACGACGCCTTTGAAGCCTCCTTCGGGGTCAATAAGGACCAGAAGATTCTGGTCCCCATCCTCGACAAAGCGCTGATGCTGATTGACACCGAGAGAATTCTGGAGCAATGGCAGACGAAAACCTATGATTACCAGACCCGAAAGATGCAGGACCGGCAGGTCTGGATCATCGGCACGTCGGTTTTAATCGTAACCGCGCTGGTGCTGATTCTTTGCATCCTCCTGGCCGCGTCCGTAAAGAACCGGAAAAAGAGGGAGACCATCACGGCGCAGGCGGCCACGCTGACCGCGATCTATAACTCCATACCCGCGTTGATATACACCAAAAACCTGAATAATGAATATACAAGCTGTAACGAAAAGCTGCTGCAATTGGCGCACGCGGCCCAGGAAACAGACCTGGTCGGCAAAAAGCTGTACATTCCGGAAAAAATTGGCGAAGCCATGTCCAAGCTGCTGCATGACATGGCGGAGGACAATCAGAGGGTATTGCACGAGGGCGTTACGATCGTGCGGGAAAACTGGGTCACCGACCTTGAAAACCAGAAAAGAGCCTTCCAGAGGGTGATATCCCCGCTCACGCAGAACGGCCGGATCGTGGGTCTTTTGGGCATCGGGATGGAAATTACCGAGCGGAAGCTGGCCGAGGAGGCGGCCGCGCGCACCACGAAGCGCATTGAGGCGATCATCGGCAATCTTCCCGGCATGGTGTTTCAGCATATTTATAATCCGCCGGACTTTACCTGCTTGTTTGTCAGCGAGGGCTGTAAGGAGCTGACGGGCTATGAGCCGGAGGCGATGCTGGGCGACGGCGCGGTGAAATTCTTTGATTTTATCCACCCCGACGATGCCGCCGACGTTGTGGCCCTGAGCGCGGAGACCCTGGAGAAGGGTCTGCCCTATGAGCATACGTTTCGCATCACGACGCGGGACGGCAGGGAAAAATGGGTTTGGGAGCGCAGCCGCGTCGTGGAGAAAAATCCGGACGGCACGCCGCGCATCATAGAGGGCTATCATACCGATGTGACCGAACAGCGGAAGCTGGAAGCCGCCGAGCTGGCCAACCGCGCCAAGAGCGAGTTCTTAGCCAACATGAGCCACGAAATCCGCACGCCGATGAACAGCATCATGGGCTTTGCGGAGCTGGCCGCGGACAGCGACTCCCTGCCGCGCATCAAGGACTATTTAGGCAAAATCACCGACAACACGGAATGGCTGCTTCGGATTGTCAACGATATCCTGGATATTTCCAAAATAGAAGCGGGGAAAATGGAGCTGGAGGGCGTGCCGTTCCATTTGCATGAGATTTTCACACGCTGTCAGTCGGTGATTCTGCCGCCCGTCAAAGAGAAGGGCCTGGACCTGCGCGTCTATGCCGAGCCCCTGGCCGGCCGGAAGCTGGTGGGCGACCCCGTGCGGCTGTATCAGGTGCTGATCAATCTCCTCTCGAACGCCGTGAAGTTCACAAGCGGCGGAACGGTCAAATTTTCGGCGCTGGTCAAGGAAGTGCGTGAGGATCAGGCGGCGGTATACTTTGAAGTATCCGACAGCGGCATCGGGATGAACGCGGAGCAAATCGAAAAAGTATTTGATCCCTTTATCCAGGCCGACTCCAGCACAACGCGCACCTACGGCGGCACGGGGCTGGGGCTGTCAATCGTAAAGAATATCGTGGACCTGATGGGCGGGACGCTGAGGGTGGAAAGCGTGCCCGGCGAGGGGAGCAGGTTCAGCTTTGAGATTTGGTTTGATACGATACAGTCAAGCGGCGAAGCGCCGGAGCAGAAGGATTTGACGTTCATGCAAAAGCCGCGGTTTGACGGTTTGATTTTAATCTGCGACGACAATCCCATGAATCAGGAGGTCATCTGCGAGCATCTGGCCCGCGTGGGAATCCGGACGGAAACGGCGGATAACGGGAAGGCCGGCATTGAAAAAGTCCAAAAGCGCATGGAAAACGGTGAAGAGCCGTTTGACTTGATTTTCATGGATATGTTCATGCCGGTCATGGACGGCATCGAGGCCGCGGCCCACATCGCGGCGCTGAAGACCGGAACGCCCATCGCCGCCATGACGGCCAATATCATGACCGGCGAACTGGAAAAATACAAGAAGCACGGGATGCCCGACTGCCTGGGTAAGCCCTTTACCTCGCAGGAGCTGTGGCGCCTCCTGCTGAAATATTTTACGCCCCTGAGCGTGGCCCCGGCCGAGGAATATCAGCCGTACAACGAAGAGACGCAGCGGAAGCTGCGAATCAATTTTGTGAAAAACCATCAAACGGTTTATACGGAAATCGAGGAGGCGGCGGCGGCGGGCGACATGAAGCTGGCGCACCGTCTGGCGCATACACTGAAAGGGAACGCCGGGCTGATCGGCAAGACCGGGCTGAAAAACGCCGCCTATGAGGTCGAGGCGCTGCTGAAGGACGGCGTTGACGCGATTTGGGACAATAAAATGAAGCAGCTGAAAACCGAGCTGGCCCTGGTGCTTAAAGAGCTGCGCCCGCTACTGGACGAATCCGCGGAGATACAGAACCGGCCCGAGCCGCTGAGCGGCGAACAGATACGGGCGCTGTTTGAGAAATTAGAACCCATGCTGGAAAAGCTCAATCCCGAGTGCGCGGGCCTGCTGGAGGACGTAAGGGCCGTGCCGGGCGCGGAGGACCTTGCGCTTCAGATAGAGGACTATGATTTTGAGGCGGCGCTCGGAACGCTGGCGCGCTTGAAAAAGAAATGGAGCTCCTGAAGATTTCGGGATGAAAGGAGAAATCTACATAATGAAAACCATTTTTATCGTCGACGACAACAAATCCAATCTCTTCTCGGCCAAAACCGCGCTGGAAGGCGTTTATAGAACGTATGCCCTGCTGTCGGCCGAAAGGATGTTCAAAATCGCGGAGCGGATTACGCCCGACCTCATTCTGCTGGATATTGACATGCCTGAGCTGGACGGCTTTGAGGTCATGCAGATTCTGAAATCGGACGACAGATGGAGCGCGATTCCCGTGGTGTTTCTCACCTCGAGGAATGACGCGGAAGCGGAAATACGCGGCTTTGAAATGGGGGCGCTGGGCTTTATCAACAAACCCATTTCGCAGCCCGTCCTGGTCAAACGGATCGAAACGCACCTGGAAATGGACAAACTGATCAAGGAAAGCCAAAAAGCCCTGCGCAATATCCACAACGCGACCATCAGCGTGATTGCGGATTTGGTGGAAACGCGGGACGAAACCACCGGCGGGCACATCGAGCGGACGCAGATTTATCTCGAGCTTCTCGTAAAGGAGCTTCTCCGTACCGGCGTGTATAAGGACGAGGTTTCCGCTTGGGATATCAACGTGCTGCTGCCGTCGGCGCAGCTGCATGACGTGGGGAAAATCCGGATCAGCGATTTGATTCTCAACAAGCCCGGCAAGCTGACCGATGAGGAGTTTGACAGCATCAAGCATCATTGTGAAATCGGAGAACGGGTGATCAGCCGGATTGCCGAACGGACGGACAACGATGTGTTTTTGCACCATGCCAAGCGCTTTGCGGCCTATCACCATGAAAAATGGAACGGCACGGGGTATCCCAGGGGACTGCGCGGCGAGGAAATCCCGCTGGAGGGACGCATCATGGCGATCGCGGACGTGTATGACGCGCTGGTTTCCCGGCGCCCGTACAAGGAGCCGTTTTCCCATGAGCAGGCGGTGGAGATCATCACGAAAGACAGCGGCGCGCACTTCGACCCCAAAATCGTCGAGGCGTTCATTCGCGTCGCGGACGATTTCTGGCTTGAATCCATAACGTCTGCAGACGATACGAGGAGCTGAATT
>WRLJ01000025.1 GCA_009777685.1 Oscillospiraceae bacterium
CGTTGGGGACGTTTTGCGGGACGCGGAGGGCCGCGTCCCCTACGACCGTCATTGCGGGCTTGCCCCGCAATCTCCCGGGGAATCGCTAATCTGGGGGGATTGCGGGTCAAGCCCGCAATGACGGAAATAGGGGGGTTCCGCCCCGCCCCATTCGTAGGGCGCGATGCCCGCATCGCGCCGGATTTCCATTACGCATTGCCCTAGGCTTTTCCCCGTTTTTTCTGTTGCAATCTCCGCGGCGGCATGATACACTAAGGAAAATCTCTGGCACGCGATAGGAATTACATAACGGAAAGCCCGGAGGGGACGCGGGAAACGGCGTTCCCTCCGGGCTTTCCGTTATGCGCTCTCCGCAGGCACGATCAGCACCTCGCGGCCCAAATCGCGGGCGTAGCGGAGGGTGCTGTACGTTCCGCCGCGCAGCTGGCCGTTCCAGACGGCCACAACGACGCCCGATTGGTCAACCATCCAGCGATTGCGCAGATGCATACAGCCGGGGATGTAGGACGGCGAGAGCGTGTGCCGTTCCCCGCACCGCTCCAGAATGGCGCGGTAGCGCGCCTGCTCGCGCGGCGGCCAGCGGTCCGGCTGGCCCGGGAACGGAATCGCCGCCGCCAGCAAAACGGCGTCCGGCGGCAGCGTCTCCAGCACGGTCTCGGCGAAGATCAGGTCCGCGCCCATCGCCATCCCCGTGATAAAGCGCCGGAAGCCGCGGCGGAACAGCCCCTCTACGGTCCGCCCCAGCTCCGCGCGCACGGCCAGACACCGCCCGTCGTCCTCGCGGAAGCCCCACGGCAGGCTCTGCGGGCGGTGGCCCGTGATGCAGCAGGTGATATCGGTCATGGCGGGTCCCTCCCCGTGCGCTGTGATGCGCGGCCGCCATGAGTATACCATTTTGTGCAAACGTTTGTCTAGGGCGCGCTGGAATTAATTTGCCCGCGGCGGCGGACAAGACCGTGCGACCGCTCCGTAGGGGACGCGGCCCTCCGCGTCCCGCAGGATGTCTGAGCGTTTCCCGTTTGCCCGAAGTTTGCGGATCACCGGGCGTCGCGCCCTACGGCGTGTGCGGAACTTTGTCAATCCTCAGTTGGCTTCGCCGACAGCTCCTTTAGGAAAGGAGCCTTGGAGACGGGCGGCCTTACAGGGCGCGCAAGCCTCCTTTCGTAAAGGAGGTGGCACGCCGTCAGGCGTGACGGAGGATTTTAGGGCGGGTTGCGCGCTTGGCAAACACGGCGCGATGCGGGCATCGCGCCCTACGGACGGGATATCAGGGCAGAGTAAAGGCTCTTGCCCTGCCCTCCGCGCTTTTTTCTTGCGCCGCCCGTTAAAAGATGCTACAATACAACCAAGATGCCGGCTTGACCGGTCAGCGTTCCCGATCCCACATTCCGGCAGCCGCCGCAAGCGTTTGCCGCAAGGAGGGCGTTTTCCGATGAAAGAAATCCTGGTCTCGCGGGCCGCGCTGAAGAACAACCTGGGCGCGGTGCGCGCCAGAGCGCCGGGGCTGACGCTGATCGGCAGCCTGCGCAGCGACGCCTACGGGCTGGGGCTGATTCCCGCCGCCCGCTTCTTGTACGACGAGGGCGTCCGCTTCTTCGCCGTGGAGAGCGCGGGCGACGCGGCGCGGCTGCGCGCGGAGGGCTTTTCGGACGTCGAGCTGCTGCTGACGCGCTCCACCTCCGACCCCGAGGAGATTGAGACGCTGCTGGACCTCGGCGCGGCGGCCACTGTGGGCAGTCAGGAGGCCGCCGTCGCGCTGGCCGGCATCGCCGACCGCCGCGGGACCGTCGCCGAGGCGCATGTGCGCGTCGACACCGGATGCGGCGCGTATGGCTTCGCCCCGGCGGAGGCCGACAGCATCGCCGCCGTGTTCCAATACATGAAGGGCATCGCCGTCAGCGGCCTGTACACCGTGTATGATCCCGCCGCCTCGCGCAAGGCCCGCCATATCCAGGCCCGCGCGTTCGGGGAGGTGTTGGACAAGCTCCGCGCCGCCAAGCTGGAAACGGGCCTTGTCCACGCCGCCGGGTCCTCCGTTTTGCTGACGGATCACGGCGCAAAGGACCCGCTGCCGCTGTTTGACGCCGTGCGCGTCGGCTCCGCGCTGACCGGACACATCTCCGGGCGCGTGTCCGGGCGCAAGACGGGCCTGATCCCCGCCGCCCGGCTGATCAGCCGCGTGGCGGAGGCCGGCTGGCGGCCCGCCGGGGCGAAGCCGGGCGGCAAACGCCTGAAAGCCGCCGCGCGCGTCGGCATCGTGCCCGCCGGAACCGCCGACGGGCTGGATGTGTCCGTGCCGCCCGCCTCACGGCGGGCGCTTTGGGCCGAATTCCGCCGCCGCTGGTTTTCCTCCGGCCCCGTCCTGCGTCTGGCTGACGGAAAGCGCCTGCCCTTGCTGGGACCCGCCGGACCGGACTTCACGGCGGTGCGTATCGACCATCTGAGCGTCCAGGTGGGCGACGAGGTCTACGCCGACGTAAACCCTATATATTGTTCAGGGATCCCCCGCCGATATACCACATGATGTTTCACGTGGAACCATCGCCGCCGGAACGCGGCACGCTGACCGCCGCGCTGGAGGCCCTGTCCGGAGAGGGGTATCACCGCTTTCACCTGCCGGGGCACAAGGGCGTTCTGCCGCCGCCGTTGGACGGCGCCGCGCGCATCGACATGACCGAATTGAGCCGCACCGGCAACCTCTACGATGGCCGGGACGGCCCGATCCGCCGCGCCGAGCGGCGGTGCGCGGACCTGTACGGCGCGGGGGATGCGCTGTTCCTGACCGGCGGCGCGACCCAGGGCGTGCTGGCCATGCTGGCGGCCTTTGCCCAGCCGACCGTCGGCTGCGAACCAACCGTTGGGGATATCGTGGCCGTTGACCGCGGCTGCCACCGCAGCGTGTACGCCGCGATGGCGCTGCTGGATTTGAAACCGCTTTATCTGACGCGGGAGCGGCTGGCCCCGTGCGGGGCCGGCGCGCCGCTGGAGCCGTCCCCGCTGCCGGAGGAAACGGCCTGCGTGGTGCTGACCTGTCCGACCTATTACGGCGTGCGTTCGCCGGACCGCGGCTGGCGCACCGTTTCCGGGCGGCCCGTTCCGGTTTTGGCGGACGCGGCGCACGGCGCGCACCTGCCGTTCCTGCCGGACGGCGCAAGCCCGCTGGAGGGCGCGCGCGCCGCCGTATGCTCGGCGCATAAGACCCTGCCCGCGCTGGGACAGGCCGCGTTCCTGCTGCTGCGGGACGCGGGGGACGCCAGCCGGGCGCGCCAGATGACCGCGCTGTTCGGGACCGCCTCGCCGTCCTACCCGGTCATGGCCTCGATGGACGCCGCGTTTGCCGCGCTGGAGCGGGACGGGGCGGCGCGCTGGGCCGAAACCGCCGCTTATGCCGCCGAATTGCGCGCCGGATGCCGGGGGTTGCTGGCGGACGCGCCGGATGTGCCGCTGGACGCCGCGCGGCTGTGCCTGTATACCGGGAACGGCTTCCGGGACGCGGCGCGTTTGGAGCGGGAGCACGGGATTTTGTGCGAGATGGCCGACGCCGGCAGCGTCGTGTTCATCCTCACCCCCCACGACCCGCCGGAGAGCCGCTCGGCCCTGCGGCGCGCGCTGGGCGGGTTCGGAGACCTCCCTTCCCCGTATACGGGGAGGCAGCGTCCGCCGCCTCTGCCCGAACAGGCCCTCACGCTCCGCGAGGCGATGTTCGCGCCCTGCGAGGCCGTCCGCCTGTCCGCCGCCGTAAACCGCGTCGCCGCCCGCGCGCTGGCCCCGTTCCCGCCGGGCATCCCCGTTGCGGCCCCCGGCGAGGTCATCGGCAAATTGCATATCGAAATTTTGTCTGAGTTGTGGTATGATAAAGAGGAAGAGGAAATTTGGGTAGTGGCGTAGGACCGGCGGCCTCGCAATCCCGCCTTTCCCCCGGGAAGGCCGCCGCGCTTTTATACGACCTTGAAAGGAGGCTGTGCGCCATGAAGCTGCTGCTGGCCATTTTGAACCATGACGACGCACATACCGTCATCAAGAAACTGACGGAGGCCGGGTTCCCCGTGACGAAGCTGGCGACCACCGGAGGCTTTTTACAAGCCGGGAACGTCACCGTCCTGCTGGGGCTGGAGGATGAAAAGGTCAGGGACGCCCTTGAGGTCATTGAGAAGTTCTCCAACTCCCGCCGTCAGATCATCCCGACCACCAGCGAGATGGGGCTGGGCTTTTATTCCGCGATGCCCGTGGAGGTCACGGTCGGCGGGGCGACGGTTTTTGTGCTGAATGTCGAGAGCTATCAGAAATACTGACCTTCCCGTTTTGGCGCAGTCCACGATCGTCGAGGGCGGCGGGCCGTCCTTGGGCCGCGTTCTGGCCGCGTCGGTCCTGTGCGGGCAGCCAATCCCCTGCCGCGCCGGGGACGACTCCCGTCCGGCGGAGGGCGGCGCGCCGCGGTGCGAGCAGTGCGCGCGCGCGATGGACGGAACCCATCCCGATTGGGTCACGCTGGACGCTTCCTCCGGCAAGGAACAGCTTGAACGTGTCCGCGCCCTGCGCGCCGCCGCGCTGACCCGCCCGTTTCTGTCGGATCGGCGCGTGTTTGTCATCGAAAACGCCGGAGGCTTGAGCGAGGCGTCGCAGAACGCGCTGCTGAAGGTGATGGAGGAGCCGCCGGAGTACGCGCGCTTCATCCTGCTGACGGCGCGCGCGGAGGCGCTGCTGCCCACGGTGCGCAGCCGGTGCGCGGTCTACCGCCTGCGGGGCGGGGAAAACATCACCCCCACACCGGACGTTTCCACGCCGGACGTTTCCACGCCGGAAGCGGGCAAACAGTCGGCGCGGCTGCTGGAAGCGCTGGATTCCGAGCTGGAAGCCTGCCGCGTGGTGGCCGGATGGACGCGGATGCCCCGCGAGGATTTCGCGCGGCTGATGGAAGCGCTGTTCGCGCGGGCGGCGGCCGCCCTAGCCGGAGGGCGGGGCGACGCGGCGCGGCTGTACCGGCTGGCCGGCGCGGCGCGTGACATTCTGGACGGCCAGGTTCGCAACGTATCGGTTTCGGCGTCCTGCGCAAAAATACTGTCGGCGCTGTATTCATGATTTCATAGACAAAGGAAAGAAAGGACTGATCCCCCTTTGACCACCGTAATCGGCGTCCGTTTCCGCAAGGTCGGGCGCGTATATGACTTTGACCCCGCCGGATTTGACCTGCGGCGGGGAGACGCTGTGATCGTCGAGACGCAGAAGGGCTTTGAGTACGGCGAGTGCGCCGGCGGGCCGCGCCAGATCGAGGACGAGCAGATCATCCCGCCGCTGCGCAAGGTCCAGCGGCTGGCCACGCCGGAGGACCGCGAGACGGTGCTGCGCTACGAGGACAAGGAGGACCAGGCCGCCGAGACCTTCCGCAAGCGCGTGGAGGCCCACGGGCTGGTGATGAAGCTGGTCGGCGTGGAATATGCCTTTGACGGCTCGCGGCTGGTGTTCTATTTCACCGCCGACGGGCGCGTGGACTTCCGCGAGCTGGTCAAGGACTTGGCCGGCTTGTTCCGGATGCGCATCGAGCTGCGTCAGGTCGGCGTGCGCGACGAGGCGAAGATGATCGGCGGCCTGGGCGTCTGCGGGCGGCCCTTCTGCTGCGCGCTGTTTCTCAGCGAGTTTGCCCCCGTGTCCATCAAGATGGCCAAGGAGCAGAACCTCTCGCTGAACCCCGCGAAGATTTCCGGCACCTGCGGGCGGCTGATGTGCTGTCTGAAGTATGAGCAGGACGCTTATGAGAGCTTGCTGGCCGCCTCGCCGCGCGCGGGCGCGGCCGTGAAGACGCCGCAGGGCGGCGGCGTCATAACCGACGTATCCCTGCTGCGCGGCACGGTTCAGGTGCGTCTGGACGACGCGCCGGAGACCACCAAGACCTTCCACACCGACGAGGTGCGCGTGATCAAGCACACCCCCGGCCGGTCCGGGCGGGGCGCGCCCGCCGGCGGGGATGCCCTGCCGGCGCCGGAGGAGGAATCCCCCGGGCACGACGGAGACCCGCAATGAACGCCCCGCTCAGTCCCCTTTTTGACACCCACGCGCATTACGACGACGCGGCGTTTGACGCCGACCGCCATGCCGTGCTGGAGGCCCTGACAGAGCGTTATGTGCGCGTGGTCAACGCCGGGTGCGATCTTGTCTCGTCGCGCGCGTCCGTCGCGCTGGCGGAGCGGTATCCGTTCGTATACGCGGCCTGCGGCGTCCATCCGTCGGCCTCGGCGGCGGCGGCGGCGGGGAGCTTAGTTTGGCTGGAGGAACTGCTCTTACACCCCAAATGCGTGGCCTTGGGCGAGATCGGGCTGGACTACCACTATCCCGCGCCCGCGCGGGAGACGCAGCGGGCGGTGTTTGCCGCGCAGCTGGAGATGGCCGCGCGCTCCGGCAAGCCCGTGATCGTACACAATCGGGAGGCGCACGGCGACGCGATGGAAATGGTGCGCCAGTACCACCGGCGCGCCGTGCGGGGAACCTATCCCCTGCGGGGCGTGTTTCACTGCTTTTCCGGCAGCGCGGAGATGGCGCGGGAGCTGACGGATATGGGCTGGTATATCGGGCTGGCCGGTCCGCTGACGTATAAGAACGCGCGGCGTCTGCGGGAAACGGCGGCGGCTGTGCCGCGCGTCCGCGTCCTGCTGGAGACCGACGCGCCGTACCTGCCGCCGCAGTCCAGGCGCGGCAAGCGGTGCGATTCGTCGATGCTGCCGGAGACGGCGGCGGCGCTGGCGGATATCTGGGGGATTTCCGCCGAGGCGGCGCTGCTGCAAACCTACTGCAACGGAGTGGATTTCTATGGCCTTTGAGCCGGTGTACCGCGTGGGAGACGCGCTGTATATCAACCTGACCAACCGCTGCCGCAACGCGTGCGATTTCTGTATCCGCAATAAACAGGACGGCGTGGGCGGCGCGGAAAACCTCTGGCTGGACCATGAGCCGGCGGCGGCGGAGATTCTGACCGCGTGGGAGGCCTTCGGCCCGGAGCGGTATGCCGAAACCGTGTTCTGCGGCTACGGCGAACCCACGGAGCGTCTGCCCGAGCTGCTGGAGGTCGCGCGCGGAATCCGGTCGCGCCGTCCCGGCGTCCGGGTGCGGCTGAACACCAACGGGCACGGCAGCCTGACGGCGGGCCGCGACATCACCCCCGAGCTGGCGGGCCTGGTGGATTGCGTGTCCGTGTCGCTGAACGCGGTATCGGCGGAGGAATATATCAAGCTGTGCCACCCGGAACAGGGCGCGGCCGCTTATGATGCCATGCTGGCCTTTGCCGGAGCCGCCGCGGCGCGCGGCCTGGAGGTCGTGCTGTCCGTTCTGGCAGACACAACGGACGAGCCGGCCGCCCGCAAAATCGCGGAAACCCTGGGCGCAACCCTGCGCATACGGAGCGCGTGGGGTTAGGGGGGAAGGGATAAGCGCGCCAAAAAAAGGCTCCTTTCCTAAAGGAGCTGTCGGCGGAGCCGACTGAGGATTGACAAAGTTCCCGTACCGCTACCCAAACCCGTACCCCGCCCTAAAATCCTCCGTCACGCCTTGCGGCGTGCCACCTCCTTTACGAAAGGAGGCTTGACAAATACCTACATTTGTGCTATTCTATTATCAGGCGTTGCCACATACGGTAGGCGGTTAGCCAATCCCCTTGAAAGGGGGTGAGGCCTTATGGTGGAATGGGTTTTTATGATTCTGGCCCTTGTGCTGGTTTTGTACATTATCCGTGAAATCAAACGAAAATAACCGCCCCCTGCCAAGGATTGCGGTTATTTTCTAACCAAATCTAGGCTAACCGTTTACCGGCGACGCCTTTTGTATGTCCAGCATAGCATACCCGGCCCCCTTTGTCAAGGGGGTGTTTTTGCGGTCCCCAAGGAGGCTTGACAAATGCCTACATTTGTGCTATTCTAATGGCAGGCGTTGCCACATACGGTAGGCGGTTAGCCAATCCCCTTGAAAGGGGGTGAGGCCTTATGGTGGAATGGGTTTTTATGATTCTGGCTCTTGTGCTAGTGTTATACATCATCCGTGAAATCAAACGAAAATAACCGCCCCCAGCCAAGGATAGCGGTTATTTTCTAACCAAACATCTAGGCTAACCGTTTACCGGCGACGCCTTTTGTATTTTCAGCATAGCACACCCGGCCCCGTTTGTCAAGGGGTTTTTGCGGGGATTGCCGCCCCTACAACCGTCATTGCGGGCTTGCCCCGCAATCTCCCGGGGGGATCGCGAATCCCGGGGGGATCGCGAATCCCGGGGGGATTGCGGGTCAAGCCCGCAATGACGGAAATATGGGGGTTCCCGCACAAACCGTAGGGCGCGACGACCCCGGCGCGCCGTGGTCGTTATCCGGCCCATGTGGGACGCGGACGCATTTTCCCCCGCGCGTGTGCGGTGGGGAGGTTTTGCGGGACGCGGAGGGCCGCGTCCCCTACAGGGTTTTCCGCCCCGCCCCGTCCGTAGGGCGCGATGCCCATATCGCGCCGGGGTCGCCCCGCCCACGCCGTAAGGCCCCTCGGTTTCCCGGGGGGCCTTGACTTGTCTACGCTTTGCTATGAAGGTTGCGCTGTGGGGATTAGCTAGTCGACGACTTTCTCAATCTTGATCTGGGAAATGCCCCAGTCTTGCCATACGCCTGTACCCGTAGCTGCCTGCAGGACTATGGTTCCGGTCAGCTGTGCTTTGCTCACTGTGAACGTCTGGACAATGTCCCCCCATTCTTCATACGGGGGCTCAGCTGAATTATACCCTAATGTCCCATGACCAACAGGAGTATGCTGAAACTGAATCTTACTTGGAGGCTCGTCGGATGCCTCCTCAACACGCATTGTGACCGTCAATTTGTAAGTTCCGCCGCGGGTCACTCCAAGCCCATCCAGAGAAAATATCGCTTGTGTTTCCCAGTTGGATGTCGCCGTTGCGTTCAGGATTCTGGTCACGCCGGTTTTTTCGTGATAGCTAGTGTTCGACGTTTTTGTTGCGTTGCCGACATTTTCGCTAACTGCGGCTCCCAGCGCGGTGCCCGTCAGCGTGATGTCCACCCAGGGGTCCAGTCCTTCGCCGTCAACGACAATGCTGAAGACCAGCGCACTCGGGGTAACAGACGGACCTGTGTACACTTCAATGGTCGCGCCTTCCGCTCCGACGATCATGCTGAATTTGCCGTCACTCTCGATCAGGAAGTCGCTCGCCCAGGTGTTCGTGGATGAGCCGTAGGTCTTGGTTTTTGTGTCTCCGACATGCCCGTTGCCGCTCAGGCCGAGATCCTCAAACATCTGGTTGACCTGAACCACGGTGACTTCAGCATCCTGCGCGACGCCCGCCGCCAACAGCATCGCCTGAAGGTCGAGGCTGATGATGACGAAATCGTCAAGCGGCTTGTTAGCGCCCAGAATCTGGGTGCCAAAGGTAGTTTGTGCGGCGGCGCCGTAGTCAACGTCTTGGAAATCGATCGCCTCGCTCGCGCTGAGGGTAATGGCAATGTCATTTCCGTCCAAAGCGAGGTCAATGCCCAGCTTATTCAGTTCCGCATCGGACCCTACCTTTGCGGGGCTTGTTTTGCTCAACGCTTCCAGAGTTTCATCGGTGACCGTCAAAGCCACAGTGATCATGCCGTTGGTATTGGGATCGTTGTCATAGGCATTGCTTCCGAGCCACGCGGCCAGCACCTTGCGGCTGCCGTCCGGGGCCGCGAACACATCGTCGTTGACAATGATGATCGCCTTTTGCGTCGCCGAGCTCCGGATGTCCAGCGCGGTCACGTCGGCAACCGAGAGCTGCTTGTTCTCTTCCGCGCTGCCGTTGTACTTGTTGGTGGCAAAGAACTTGGCGGCGCTTCCGCCGGTGGTGTCAAAGTCGAATGTCTGAGCGACACGCGCCGGACCGGCCGGCCAGCCGGGACGTCCGCTCTGATCCTCCGCCCTGATGGTAAACGCCCTTGTGCTGGCGTAGAAGCCGTTCATAACGACCTCGTAGCGCTTGGTTCTCAGGTTGCTCTGTACCACCTTGTAGGTCTGCTGTCCGTCTGCGTTGGCTACCTCGCTGACGGCGCCGGGAATGATGTTGCTGCCGCTGGTCTTATAGGCGATGACGTCGCCCGCGGCCAGCGTGTTAAAGCCCGCGTTGTAGAAGTTCGGGTCATACAGCGTGGTCAGCGCGCCGTTCCAATCCAGAACGCGCACCGCGCCGCGGTTGCCGCCGTTCGGGTTCTGTTCGTTGACCGCCGCATCCAGCACATAGGCGTACATCAGGCCGCTGGTCGTCTGGTTGCCCGCAAAGCCGTTCTGCACTCCGTTGGTTCTCAGGAAGGACGCCACGCGGACAGCCGCGGTGCCGACGCCTTGACCGGCAAGAGCGCCGTCCATATTTGACAGCAGATAGTTCGTGACCAGACCGGTCTTGTCAAAGTTTACCGCCGTTCCGGGGATGGTGTTGCCTCTGTAAACAACGTAGTTGTTCGCGCCGGTCTGGATAAAGGTGACCGTGTTGGGCAGGATGTACTTGGTGTCGAGCGAGTTGTTGAGGAAGTTCGCGGGGAATTGGGTGGCGTTGTTGGCCATCGCGGCGGTCGCAGCACCCGGCGCCCCGTTGATCGTCAGGCCGGAAAGGTCATACAGGGTAATTTTGTCCTCGTCGACCGCGTAGGCGAAGACGTTTCCGTCAATGAGGGCATCGGTGAACGCGGTGCCGGTTTTGCCCCTGAATTTAATCGTACCGATGCCTACAGCGCCGCCATTCGTTCCGTACTGGCCGGTTCCGTTAAACGCTGCCAGGCCTCTCGCGCCGGAGCCGCTCCGGTCGGTGTTGATGATGTTGTCCAGGGTATAGACCTTGCGGGTGCCGTCCTGCAGGAGTACGTCTACATAGTAGGCGAACGCCGCCGCGGAACCGAGCTGGGAGGCGCTGGTCTGCCGCACTTCGGAGGCGATGACCAGAGCGAAGTCGCTGGGCCGGCTGGAGGGGGTGCGGGCCTCAAAGAAGGCCACCTTGCCCTGCCACAGCCAATAGGTCATGTGCGTACCGACCTGACTGGTCAATCCGAGACCGGTCTGCAGCGAATTCAGCTTGGTTTTCGCCCAGGTATTCATCGCGCTGTAGCCGGTGGTGCCCAGCTGTCCCGAGGTTGAGGCATTGTTGACGCTGCTCAGGGTGCCCTCAACCGTATTGTCGAGAAGATAAACACCGGCTTTGGCGCCGATCTCATAGGTCAGGAGAACATCCCATTCCTTGAACGCCTCGTAATCCTTGACGTTGGCGGGCCTCACGCCGTGGATGGCACTGGCGGCCTTTGTGCTGATGTTGCCGTTGCTTTCGACCCGGTTGAACTGCGCGAGCGTGTATTGCTCCACGAAGGTAAACCGGACCGCGCCGCTGTCATAGATGACGCGGACGCGGGCGTCGATCACGTCGTTGCTGCTTCCGATCGCCCACGGAAGATTGGCAGGGACGGGTGTGTTCCCGTAGTTCAGGTACGCCTGCGTATAGGTTTTGTCCTGATAGCGGAACGCCATATTCGCAAGGCTGTTGCCCTTCCAGTTGTCCGCCTCGGGCGCGATGCCGGCGTAGGTTTCGTACACGGTCTCGGACGCGAGATAGCTCTTCGCTCCATACGCCTTAACCACGTCGTCCTGAGCCCTGGCGGGTGCCTTGAACACGAAGTTGATCCGGCGGCCGACGTCGTCCAGCTGAATGTCGAGCGCCTTGGTCAGATCGGCCGAGAGATAGAAGGTATCGAAGGTGTTGGGCAGCTCATAGCCGTCGAAACCCATTTGGTGACGCTGGATGACGGCTTTGCCGTTGTTGAGGTTCTTGTTGTAGGCTCCGACCAGATTCGTGGCGGTCTCCAGCCCGAACCACGTGCCGTCGGAGACGACGGTGAAGGTGCCGCTGATGTAGCCGAATTTGCTGCCCAGCAGGGTCAGGGAGGGGTTCCCGCCGGCGCCGACCCAAAGGATGGTCGGGTCGCCCGTGCGGTACCGCTCGCCGGTGATCGGCGAGTACCCGATGTGCTCGGCGGCGACGAAATTCTGGTTGAGCAGGCAGGCCTCGGCGCGGTTTAGCACGCCGGCTGTGTCCAGCGTCAGCAGGCTGCCGAACAGGCCCAGCTCATGGGCGAGGCTGATGACAAAGCGCTGCGCCGCGCCGTCCCAGGACAGCCCGTCGATGCCTTCCACACTGGTGCGGAGGCCCAGAGCCTTCATGACGACCAACAGGCCCTCTTCCAGGGTGATGAGGGAGTCCGGTGCGAGCTTGTTATCGCCGGTGCCCGCGAACAGTCCGCTCACGCCCGCCCAGTTGGCGTAGCCGTATCCCCAGTGGCTCGCGCCCCCGTCCGCGGAGGAAGGCGGCGTCTGGGAGGGCACGGGGGGGGGGGTGGGGGCGGCGGT
>WRLJ01000026.1 GCA_009777685.1 Oscillospiraceae bacterium
TCTCGGTGGCGGGTGTGGCGTGCATCACGGCGCTGTCCCTGCTGCTGTCCTTCGGTCTTCTGCGCTTGAGCAAACGGTTCGCTTTCATCAAAAATCTGCTGATCGCCCCGATGATTCTGCCCACCGCCAGTGTGATTTTTGTCTGGCAGCTCGTTTTTCAAAATGACGGGTACAGGATGCTGGCCGGTTATAACACCGGCTCCGGTTTCTGGATTGTCCTGCCGGTTTACCTGTTATACATTTGGAAAAACACCGGCATCAACATCATCATCCTCAGCGCCGCGATAGCGGGGATTCCTTCCGAAACGAGAGAAGCCGCGGCGCTGGACGGGGCGGCAGGGCTTCGCCTGCACCGGTCGGTAACCCTGCCGCTGATCGCCCCCGGGTTGATGTTTGCCGTTGTGCTGTCCTTTGTAAACGCGCTGAAAAATTTCCGGGAGAGCTATTTGTTTTTTCAGACCGATTATCCGCCTGACGCGGCCTACACAGTGCAGTATTATATGAATAACCATTTCCGCAGATTGAGCTATCCGAATTTGACGGCGGCGGCGGTTATTTTCACGCTGATCATTGTAGCGGTCTTGCTGGTATTTTACCATTGGGAGAATAAGTATAATGAAAAAATCTACTGACAGCCGCGGAGTCACCATAGCCTTATTGCTTGCCGGGCTTGTTTTTATCACTCCCGTTCTGCTTACGCTGCTTCTCTCTCTCCGATTCGAGGGGGGCTTCCCGACATGGCGGCAATATGAGGAGCTGTTAATCACCAATTACACGTTTCTGCGGTTCTTTTGGAATTCCATGGGGTATTCCCTGGCCATCACGCTGCTCTGTGTCCTGATTTCCTTTCCGTTAGGCTTCCTGTTCGCGAAGGTGCGGTTCTGGGGACGGGACACCTTGTTTCTTGTGTACATCATCGCCATGCTGCTGCCCTTTCAAGCCACCCTGCTCCCGAACTATATCCAGCTGCGCGATTTTGACCTGCTCAACACTCCGATGGCGCTGATTCTGCCGGCTGTCTTCTCCCCGTTTGCCGTGTTCCTGTTCCGTCAGTTCATCAAGAGCGTGCCTTCCGAGTTGATTGACTACACCATGCTGGAAACTTCCTCAGCGTTTCTGATTCTCCGGTACGCGGTGTTTCCGCAGATCCGGCCGGCGGCGGCCGCCCTGTCGGTCATCGTCTTCTGCGAGAGCTGGAATATGATTGAGCCGGTATTGATCTTCGCGGCTAAAAATCCGGATATCCATCCGCTCTCCGTCAGGCTGGGCGATCTGCCGCCGCCCGTATTTTTCAGCGCGGCTTCCGTGTATATGTATCCTATTTTGCTCTTGTTCCTGTTGTTTAAGGAAATCTTGGCCGCCTCGATGAAGCGGTTTCGCTGGGATGGGTGATTATGAAAAAATGGTGGATCGGCCTGCTGGGCCTGGGATTGCTGCTGCTGCTGGCGTTCTTCCTGCTCGGGGAGACTCTCTACGAGAGAGGAAAGCCGGTGGTCACGACGGTGAGAGCCTCCTCTTTCCTCGGTCAGGAGGGAGTCATTGTGCCTCCCGAGGCGCTGAGGTCCGGCGGCGCGGGGCATTACGTGTATGTTCTGCAGTCTGAACAGGGGTACAGCCGCGTGATTTACACCGTTTCTTACGTCGAGGTGCGGCTGCTTGCGGCCGACAACGGGTTTGGGATGGCGGTTTTGGAGGAGGGCGGCGGAGTCAGGGCCGGCGACAGGCTGGTCTCCGCCCCCGCGGACGGACTGACGGACGGGATACGGGTTTTGTGGCGCAATGAGTGAGGAAGGAGCGGGGGGCCGTGAATAGAATTACCTTACATTTGACATGAGGAGGCTGCGGTCATGCCCAAACGCATAACAGACGTTATTTTCCTGCTCCTCGCCGCGGCATTGCTCCTGCCGGCTTGCGGCAGGAGTACAATGCCCGAAGGCAGCGAAGCCCCGCCGCCGGGAGAGCCGGCAACGCTTCCCCCCGCTTACACGCCTATGCCGTCCCCAACAGCCGGGGCATTGCCGTCAGCAGCGCCTGTATCCGAAGCCCCAGATACATCCGCGCCGACCGCAACGCCCGCGCCCTTGCCTACATCTGCGCCGACCCCGGCCCCTTCACCGGCCGCAACGCCCGCGCCTGTACCTACACCGGCGCCGACCCCGAAACCGGCCGACCCGGCAGACCTTCTCCGCGGCATCAGAACCGCGGCCCTCAGCGAGGATAGGACACGCTTTTCCCTGGCCATCGCCAAGGACGGCATAATGCTGACGGACGAGGAACTGGAAGCCGTGCAGGCATTGCGCGATATACCGCAGCTAAAATCCGTGGCGCTGGGAATCACCAATATCCAGGACATCAGCTTTCTATCAGAACTCACCAACCTAGAGTGGCTGGAAATCCGCTTTCCGGTCAGCGATATCAATCCGCTGAAAAAACTGACGAAGTTGACGCATTTGGATTTAGAAAAGTGCCAAGTCAATGACATCAGCCTGCTGGAAGCCTTGACCCAGCTGCGAACGCTTAGAATCAGGGGCGAACACATCAGCAGCGTCAGCGCGCTGAAGAATTTGATCCATTTGGAGGAACTGTCGTTGGGGAGCCGTGAATGGCTTCCGCCCAGCCCGATCAGCGATATCGATGCGTTACAGAGCTTGACAAATCTGACGAGCTTGTCGGTGGTGTATTGCCGGATCAGCGATATCCGTGCCCTGAGCGCCTTGCCGAAATTAACGGCTCTTTCTCTGGGGGGCAACGCAATCAGCGACATCAGCGCGCTATACGGATTGACAAATCTGGTGTCTCTTCAATTGAGGGAAAACCATATCAGCGACATCAGCGGGATAGAAACGCTGTCCCATTTGGAATATTTAACACTGGGCCGCAATCAGGTGCGTGATATCCGTCCCATAGCGGAACTGCTCAGCTTGGAACGCGTATCCTTGGACCACAATCAAATTGAGGATATTGCGCCGCTGATGAATATGAAACAGCTGACATTTATTAACTTGGTCGGCAACCCGCTGACTGAGGAGCAGGAACGGGAACTCCAATCCGCGCTTCCGGAGTGTGTGATTTGGCGTAATTTTTGATCGTGTTCCATAGGAGATCAACCGCGCCGTCTTGACAAATCCCGCCAGTTTATATACCCTCTATATAACGAACCGTGCGAGGGGGTGGGGATAGATGGCGGATATAGGCGAAGACCCGCAAAGGTTTTTTGAACAGCTGTATGCGGACTGCTATGACTTCATCCTGGCCGTTGTGGTGAAGGATATCCGCAACCGGAGCCACGCGGATGATATCGTGCAGGACACGTTCATGGCGGCGTGGGACGCGGCCGGCCGGCTGCGTGACCATCCCAACCCGGCGGGGTGGCTCGTGACGGCGGCGAAGTACAAGTGCCTGCATTTTCACCGCGCCGTGAAGCAGCAGCGGAAACTTGCGGAGATCATGGCCGGCGTCCATCGCGGCGCGAACCCGGAGGCGCTTGACGCGTCGGCGCTGCTGGCCTGCCTGAAGCCGAGGGACGCCGAAATCCTGAGCCTGTTTTACATACGGAAATACAGCGCCCGGGAGATCGCGGAACGCCTCGGCGTGAAGGAGCCCTCTGTCCGGTCAAGGCTGGCCAGAGCCAGGAAAAAACTGGGGATTTTAATGGACGCGGTCAACAGGTTAAAATAAATTTTTGTCCCCTGCAACATTTCGGGGTTTTCGCGGAATATACAGACAGGAGGGTATGCTATGCCGGATATGCTGCGACACGCTACCGTGGAGAATTTAGACCTGCTGATGGACACGTTGTTTCACGTGGACGACATCTCGCCGGAGCAGGTTGAGTTTCTTCGCGCCGTTGTGGACGAACTGAGGGAGAGGGGGGAAATACCCGATGTGACGGAAGAAGAAAACCGGGCCTCGCTGGAGGCCATGCGGCGCAGGATTCAGGAGCGGGCCAACGCGCCGCCGGAAGCGGCCCCGGAGGACACAAACTGGATGGCCGAACTCAACGGGGACATCCTGCGGGATCGGGCGCGCGCCGCGGCCCGGTTCAGACGGTTCCGCAATTTTACGGTATCCGCGATGGCCGCGGTGGTCATACTCTTCCTGTTCCATACCGTCGCCGAGGCCGCCGGCTATAGCCTCTTAGGCTCGGCCGCCCGATGGTCGAAGGGCGCGGTGTATTTTGTCTTCGGGGTTGGCGGCACAGAGGAATTTCCGAAGATCAATACCAATGCGTATGACAAATTGAAGTTCACTCTGGACCGCCTGGGGGTTCATGCCGCTCTCCCGGACTACATTCCCGACGGGTTCATATTCGACAGCCTTGAGCCGGAGGAGCCGGACGAAATGGTCAACCTAGTCGCGTGGTTCGCGTCTGAAGAAGGGTTTTTCTCTGTGAGCGTTTCGCGGATAATCCCGGGGGAAGATTTGAAATTCAACGAATCCGACGGCGCGGAGCATACAGAGCTGTATTCTTCCCAACGCGGAGAGTTTTTCATCACGACCAACATGGGCCGGATGAACGCGATTTGGTATCACGGCATCTATGAGATCGTGATCCAGGGAAATCTCTCTTATGAGCAGCTGATACAAATGCTGGATTCTATTTGAAACGGAGGATTTTTTTATGAAACGGACCCTCGCTTTTGTGCTGGTGATTTTGCTGCTAGCCGCAAATATGTCCGCGTTTGCCCGGACCAGCCTGTACATAGGCTCCCATTCCGCCGGCGTATCCCCGCAGGGCGGCGGCGTTGTTAAGGTTTCTGTTTTCGTAGCGGGAACCCATCCGCGGATGACCAAGATCGGGTTTCCTATGGTGTCTCTGTATGAGTTGAACGGGAGTACATGGACGCTGGTTGCCGTGCAAACTTCCCAGTACAACCCTAACGCCACCGCGGGCAGCCACAGCTACTCGTTCACCTATCAGGGAACGGCGGGAAAGTCGTATTACGCCAGCGCATCATTTTACGCACAGGATACAACCGGGTCTGACACGAAAAACGCCAGCTCTCCTACCGTGACGGCGACGTAAATCGATAGAAAACGCGGCGCCGCCCCTGCGGCGTGTGCGGCCCGCGGTGGGCGGGGGCAAGCCTCCGCCCACGGACAGATCAGGAAAAGCAGCTACTCTCCCTGTCGCGTGCGGGGAAAAGATTGACGAGTTTTCAATCTTTGTGTATGCTTTACATACCCCCCCTTTTTTAAGAACGGAGTGATGTACCATGACGAAAAGACTGCTTCTTTTTTGCTGCCCGTTTATTCTGCTCACCGCCTGCGCTCCCTCCGCGCCGCCCGGCCCGGAGGATCACGTCTTCTCGGGCGGCCGGTATTTTTATGTGCCCGAGGCGTTCCTGGAGGCGTTCCCGCCTAAGAACTACCAGCTCTTTTCCACCGCTTCCGGTTGGGACAACATGGAGGAGATTGAGGCGGACAAGGTCCACGGCTTTGACCCCCAGTTCCAGGGGGGGGGACGGGGGATGCGTATCCCGGACGGCGGAGGCCTTTATATCGCGGACAGAAGACGCCAGCGGGTCCATATCCTCGATTCAGAAACGCTGGAGGAGAGGGATTATATCAATTGGGGCACGCGGGTTGTCTATCAGCCCGATGCCGTCTGCTTCGACAAAGACGGGAACGTGTATGTGCTGGATGCGTTTTCGGGTATATTGCAGATATACGTCTATACCCGTGAGAATGAATACATAAAGACCATAGCGGCCGACATAGGGGAAATGGACTTGAACACGGACTGCGGCATAGCGGTTACCGATGCCGGGGACATATACATCACCTCCCCGTCCAACCACGCGGAAAGCGGCGGTGTGTACAAGGTGGAGCCGGACGGCTCCGTATCGGCGGTGATCGGCCAGGGCCTGTTCGGCCGGCTCTGCAAATCGGCGGACGGCCTCGGCGTCATTTTTGTCAACACCTCCTTTCCCGTCGAACCCGGCGATACGGCAGTCTCTTCCGACGGGGTAACGGCGCTCTACCGGATAGAGGGCGGCGAGATCGTCGATATGGCCGTATTTTATCCGAACTTCAGGATACCCTCCATTCCCGGAGGCGCGGTCCCTCCCTCCGTTTTTTTCGACATAACCACCCGGCAGGGCGTGGTGGACATCGCGTGTTATAACGGTGAATATTACGTTCTGACCGAGATGAACGTGATTGTCGTCTTTGACGCCGATCTCCGCTATGTGAGGACGATCCGGATCAAAAACGGCTATTGGGATGACCCGGAGCCGCTGATCTCACACGTGGAACGGGAAAAGTTTTCGGCCGGCTACCTATTCTGCATGGACATAGACGGCAAGGGGGACATCTACATCATTGCGTTCTCCGACGGTTACCACATGTGGGGTGAGCAGCCGGAACGCAATCTGGAGCTGCGCGTTTACAGGAGGGGAGGGGACGAATGAGGCTGTTTTACTCCGTCACAAGAGCGCCGGGGCTTCTGATCGCCAACCGCTTCCAGGCCGTTATCCTGACCGTGTGTTTTTCGGTCTGCTTTCTGCTCCCCTCCGTCATGCACCTGTATTACGAGGGGTCCGTGAAAATCATGGAAAGCCCGCTGACGAGCGATTACACCATATACATGACCGCCCTCGAAACAGACGGCCTGTTCATCCTGAAGGATTATGACAAGCTGAGGGAGCTGCTGCCCGAAGGCACGTCGGTTTTCGTCCGCGCGGGGCGGGGTATAAACTCATTGGTTTATGGGACGATAAGCCGGCTGGCCACGGTTTATTGGATCCTCCCGCCGGACGGCACGGGATTGGTGTACTATCCGTTTCAGGAAGGGCAGATCAGCGGAAGTCTGCCGGTATCTCCCGATGAGCTGCTGGTGGGCGACAGCGTCCTCCGCGGCGTCAGCGCGAAACGGCTCATCGGCTCAACGGTAAACATCAACGGGAGAGAGTATACCATTTGCGGGATTTTGCGGGATTCCGAGGTGATCTACGGAAATATCCACTCGCTGGAAAACGCGGATAGGGTATTCCTGAGCTTTATGACCGGGGATGATTTGAGCAGACACTACAGGGAAGTGGAAGCGGCGTTCCGCGGGTATTATAACGCCGGGCCGCCCATGCTCGCGCAGACCATACACGATATAAGAGTTGAATACCTGGTGGCAGACACGCGGCGTCTGCTGCTTATCACGGTGTTTTCGCTGATCCTTTGCCTGCTCGGCTGCATTGGCATCGCCAACTCCGTGCTGTATGACTCCCGCGCGGCGATTGCCGTGAAGCTCTCGGTTGGAGCGCGGTACGGCGACATATTTCTTGAATTGTTTATGTATCTGAGTCTCATTTCACTGTCGGCGGCGCTGATTACCGCCTTGCTCTGCCTCCCCGCCCAATGGTATTTGCGCGTGAGCCTTGAGATCTCCGCTTCCTTCAGCGCGGGCACGGCATTGGCGCTCGGGCTTGTTTCCCTCGCCGTTTCGGCTGTGATGTCAATTATTTCCATATTCCAGATTGCGAGGAAGATGGCATGAGGTACTTTTGGAACACGGCAGTCAAGACCATCACGCGCGCCCTCCCCGTGTATCTGCCGCCGGCGTTGTTGATGGCGGCGGGGTTTGCCGTCGTGTATGTCCTGTTCAGCGGCGTATTTTCCTACCGGGATCACATCAAACAATCCATCGGAGCGGTGGATTTGTCCGACGTGGTCGTCACTGCGTCTTTCTCCGGTTCTGCCGACGGCGCCATGAATTCGCCGCGCATCAAGGGCCTGTACACCCCCGGGCCCGAGGCGATCCTGACGCCGGAGGACCTGGAGTATATAGGAGAAGCCTTTGCGGGCCGGATTCGGCTGCGGTATATCTTCGGTTTTGTTCAAGGTACGATTACGAACTATATTACGCCGGATTATCTTGATCTGATCGGCAATTTCGCGCCCGAAGGCGACGATTGGCTCCTGTGCGGCCGAGATGAGATTGAAAGCATCAGAGCGTTGCTGCTCCTGGCGCCTAACGACGAAATCGGGTTCGCCCGCTCCTTCCCGTTTGACTACGATGAGGAGCGCGGTGTTTTCACCCCGATAGGGGGCGGAAACGAGATCACGGTGTATGCCATCGAGGACGTTGATTTCAGCGGGGTCGACCTGAGTCATTTGGACGGAAACGCTTACGACGACCGCTTTCCCGACCGGCCTTACAGACACATGGTTTTTATCCCGATAAAGCATTATTTTGATGTGTACCGACCGACCGACCGATGGTACAGACAGGACCGCCAAATGCAGGTAAGCGCGGCGGACCCGCAGGCGTTGTCCGATCTGTTCATCTACCTCAACACGGCGCACCAGGGCGAAGTTCTGTATTCGGGAAAGAGCCATATCGCCGAGTATCTGCAAAAGATCAACGAGGAAATGCGGATGCTGGCGGTTATAGCGCCGGTCACCGTCCTGGTGTCGGTCATCATCCTCATCAACTTTATGGGATTGCAGATGCTCTCGGTCAAACGGCGCAAATACGCCCTTGCCGTGCAGATGGCCTGCGGCGCGCCGCGCGCTTCCGTACTTGGCGGGCTGCTTGCCGCCTCGGCAATAACCATGCTGGCTTCCGCCGTGCTTGCGCTTGGTCTCGGCTATGCGTATCTCGCGCGCTTCAAACCGATGCTGGCCGAGGCGGCGATGACGGCGCGGGCCGAGGCGGCTGCGATTCTGTTCGGCGCGGCCCTGCTGGCGGCCGTCCTGGCCAATCTCCCCGCGCTGGTGCGCGCGGCGCGTATGTCCCCGGCGGAAATACTGACAGAACAGTAGGAGGGCTCGGACATGATAGAACTGAGCGGCATAACCAAGATATACCGGAATAAAAATCTGGAGTTCCAGGCGCTCCGGGGCGTCTCCCTCACCATCGGAGAGGGAGAGTTCGTCACGGTCATGGGGCGCTCCGGCTGCGGCAAATCCACGTTGCTCACGGTCCTCGGCCTGATGAGCAGGTTCGACGACGGAGCGTATCTGCTGCGCGGCCAAGCGGTGAAGGATATGCCGAGCCGCGAGATATGCCGGATGCGCAACCGGCATGTCGGTTTTGTGTTTCAATCCTATAACCTGATCAACGAATACTCGGCGCTTGAGAACATCGAAATGCCGTTGGGGTATGCCGGCGTTGGCGGCGCCGCCAGACGCAGGCGCGCCAAGGAATTGCTGGAAACGGTAGGACTCAGCGACAAAGCGAGGAACACCCCGCTCCAGCTTTCCGGAGGCCAGCAGCAGCGGGTCGCCATAGCGCGCGCGCTGGCCAACAGGCCGAGCCTGCTTCTGGCCGATGAACCCACAGGCAACCTTGACACAGGCAGCGGACAGGAGATCATGAGCCTTTTCAAAACGCTGAATGAGCAAGGCGCCACCATCCTGCTTGTGACCCATGACCCGCTTGTCGCCTCATACGGCAACCGGATACTGCACATGACCGACGGGCTTATCGAGGAGGAATAAGGAGGGCCGCAGTGTACCCTGGCGGACGTTCGTGGGGCTGGTGATGAGGGTGGGCGTGATTGTTTTGGATTTGCCGATCGCTTATCAATGGCTGAATCCGCCAGAGAGAGCCGTCCTCAAGATGCTCTTTGAGGGATACACGGCGGAGGAAATTCAAGCCGGGCGGGTTCCCCCATTTTGCGCCCCAACTCCGCAGGCGGGTCAGAGCCTCTCCAGCAAAAACAGCGCCCCATACAGCACCGGCTGGTGCGCCAGATAGATGATCAGCGTGCGCCGCCCGACCGACGGCAGGAACGGCATATTAAACCGATAAAACCACTCCGGCAGCCGCCCCTCCCGGATCGGCCCGCCCAGCATCGCGCCCAGCAGGAACAGCAGCCCCCACGGCACGATGGGAAACCAGTCCGCCGATGGGATATCCGGCCAGAACCCCGACGCCCCGGGCCGGTAGTACACACTCAAAAATACGGCGATCAGCGGAACGCCGGCGATGACGGTCATATCCCCCGGCGGCAGCTTCAGCCGCCGGGTCAGTTTTTCCAGGAGCCAATAGATCAGCATACACGCGCCCAGCAAGTGCAGGATGCCGATGGTCACCGGCGTCCCGAGCAGGTCGTTGGGGCGTCTGTAGCTTTGCAAAACGGCCTTTCCGGCCGCGGCCTCGGGGTCCGGCTCCGCGGGCAGGTCCAGCCTGCCGAGGGCCGTCTGCGCCTTTTCGGAGAGCGGGAGCCGGCGCTCCAGGACCAGCCGCCCGACCTCCGCCTCCTCCACCGGCAGGCTGTATGCCGCTTTCAGCGCCAGCCAGGGCGCGGGCAGAATCGCGCAGCTGACCGCCGTCACCAGCGCCGCGCAGCCCAGCGTCACCAGCGCGCGGCGCAGATTGCTGCGCGAAAAGCGGCTGGACACCCCCGCCAGCACGATAAACAGCCCCGCGAACAGCACGACCAGAGCGCCCATAAACGGGTTGTACAGCACGGTGTCCGGGATATACTCCCGCGCCGCAAGGTTATAGCCCGCGTGATAGGCCACCATCAGCAGGATGGACAGCCCCCGCAGGGCGTCCAGCAGCGGGATGCGTCCCTTTTCGGCGTTCCCGCTCATACGTTGAACCGGAACAGGACGATTTCCCCGTCCTGAAGGATATAGTCCCTACCCTCGCTGCGCACAACGCCCTTTTCGCGAGCGGCGGTCATCACGGCCTTGCCGTCCTGACCGGGCATGGCGTCCGCCTCGCGCATGAACTCGTCATAGCCGATGACCTCGGCGCGGATGAAGCCGCGCTCAAAGTCCGTGTGTATCTTTCCCGCCGCCCGCGGGGCCTTCGTGCCGCGCCTGACGGTCCACGCGCGCACCTCCGGCGGGCGCGTCGTGAGGAAGCTGATCAGCCCCAGCAGGCCGTATCCCGCGCGGATCAGCCGGTCCAGCGCCGATTCGGCCAGGCCCAGCTCCGATAAAAACAACGCCTTTTCCTCCGCGTCCAGACCCGCGATCTCCTCCTCGAGCCGGGCGCAGATCGGGATCACCGCGCTGCCCTCCGCCCCGGCGTGCGCCTCCACGGCGGCCAGATGCGCGCCGCCGCCCGCGCTGAAGCCGTCCTCGCCGAGGTTGGCCGCGTACAGAACGGGCTTGGCGGACAGCAGCCAGAGGTCGTCCGGCAGGTCTTCCTCAAAGCCCCGCGCGGGCTTCCCTTCGTTGAGCCGGGCGATCAGCCTCTCCAGCGTCTCCGCCTCCGCGAGGTATTTCCGGTCGCCCTTGGCCAGCTTTTTGGCCTTTTCCAGACGCCGTTCCGCCGTTTCCAGGTCTGCCAGCGCCAGCTCCGTGACGACGATTCCGATGTCGCGCAGGGGATCGGCGCCGCCCTCGACGTGGATGATATGATCGTCGTCAAAGCACCGGACCACATGGATGATGGCGTCCGCTTCGCGGATATGGGCCAGAAAACGGTTGCCGAGGCCCTCTCCCTTCGACGCGCCGCGCACCAGTCCGGCGATATCCGCAAACTCCACGGCGGCGGGGATGACCTTTTTCGGCTTGAACAATGCCGCCAGAGCGTCTACGCGCGCGTCGGGGACCGTGACGGTCCCGATGTTCGGCTCGATGGTGCAGAACGGGTAGTTGGCCGCCTGCGCGCCCGCGTTCGTAATCGCGTTGAACAGCGTGGACTTGCCCACGTTCGGAAGTCCGGTGATGCCGAGTTTCATGCGGTTTCAGCCCCTTCTGGCGTGGTTTTTGCCCTTGTCCGCCCGTACATTTTCCGGCAAAATCAATCCATGAGATCACAATTTGAAAAATCACTCTTGCATTCACGGCGCGATATGGTACAATATTTGCATCTATATAACTAAGGAGGAACACCCATGGCTTATTCCATCAACGAAAACTGCGTCAGCTGCGGCGCGTGCGAGCCCGAGTGCCCCGTAGACTGCATTTCCGCCGCCGCGGACAAGTATGCCATTGACCCCAACACCTGCATCGACTGCGGCGCGTGCGCCGGAGTCTGCCCGACGGACGCAATCGCGGCGGGCTGATTTATGAAAACCGGCGGCAGGGGCGGCGTCAAGGCCGCTCCTGTTTGTGTTGGAGCAGTTCGTTATAGATATCGCGCCGTGAGACGCCGGTCGCGGCGGCGGCGGCGCGGGCCGCCTCCTTCAGGCTGGCGCCGTCCGCCCGGGCTTGGCTTGCAATCCGGATCGCCGCCTCCGGCACGGCGGCCTTCTCTGAGGGCATATCCTGTCTGCCGGGGACTGCCGTGCCCTCGAGGATCAGCGTAAACTCGCCGCGCGGCGGGGTCCGGGTGAAGTGGTCTATCGCCCCGGCCAGCGTCAGGTCCAGGGCTTCCTCGT
>WRLJ01000027.1 GCA_009777685.1 Oscillospiraceae bacterium
CCAGTCCCTCCCGTATCCACAGCCCCGCCTCCCGCCGGCTGCCGTGGCCCGCGCGGGCCACGGCCTTGTCCAGACGCATAAAACCCCTCCCGAGGCAAACGCGGCGCGTTTGCCGGTCATTTTCCCCGCCCCCTCCGAATACATTTGGGTACAGACAAGTCTGACATGTAGGAGGGTGCAATATGTTCATTATCACAGCCAAGCTCACGAGAAAGAAGCTGGCGGCGGCCATTGCCGCCGCCGGAGCCGTCCTGATCGGGATCATCGTTCTGCTGGCCTGGGGCGGCGGGCGGGCCGCCGCCGTGGAGACCGGCGCGGTCAGGAACATCAAGACCAACGACGACCGCGTAGCCTACCTCACGGGCCTCGGATGGACCGTCGAGGCCGACCCCGTCGAGACGCAGGACGTGCTGATCCCCGCGCAGTGGGACGCCACGATGGAGCACTATGAATGCCTGCAAAAGGACCAGGGCATGAGCCTTGAGCGATATAAAAACAAGCATGTGACACGCTATGTCTACCGCGTCCTCAACCACCCCAGCGGGGAAAGCGAGGTCTTCGCCTGCCTGCTGATCTACAAAAACCGCATCGTGGGGGGATGTGTGCAGTCCAACGCGCTCAACGGGTTTATGCACAAGCTGACGGGACCGTAACCCAACGGTCAGCCGTTGCGCTCAAAGACCAGCCTCAGGCCGTGCAGGGTCAGGTTCCGGTCCACCGCGGCAATCGAGGCGGTGTGCTCGGCGATCAGGGGAGCCAGACCGCCGGTGGCGACGACGGGCACGGCGGGGCCGCCCATTTCGGCGCGGATTTGGGCGACGATGCCCTCCACTCCCCCGACATAGCCGTATACCGCGCCGGCCTGCATCTGCTCGACGGTGTTGACGCCGATGGCGGCACGGGGCTTTTTGAGCTCGATGCGCGGCAGCTTCGCGGCGCGGGCAAACAGCGCGTCCATGGATATCTGAATGCCCGGGCAGATCACGCCACCCATATACTCGCCGGCGGCGTTGAAGGCGTCGGCCTTGGTGGCGGTGCCGAAGTCGACCACGATGACGGGCGTTCCGTACATCGCCATGGCCGCCACGCCGGTCACCGCGCGGTCAACGCCCAGCGGTTCCTCGCAGAGGTTGACCAGCCCCAAGGGAAGCGTCTCGCCGACGACATGGAGGGGGCGGGCGAAATATTTCTCCAGCGCGTGCAGCAGCGTATACATCAGCGGCGGCACGACCGAGCCGACGACAATGTTTTGTATGGCGGACGCATCCAGCCGGAAGCGGTCGAAAAAACCCGTGGCGAGCAGACCGATTTCGTCCGCCGTGCGGACCGCGCCGGTGGTCAAGTGAAATTTCGCGCGAAGCTCCGGCCCGTCAAACAGGCCGAACACGATGGTGGTATTGCCAACATCAATGCACAACAGCATGGGATCACCCTTTCAAACTCACATGCTCAAACGCCGCCGCGCCGCCGGTAATCCGCAGGATACCATACGAGGGCGGGCCGCCGCGGGGCTCGGAAACGCTGCCGGGATTGAACAGTGTTATGCCGCCGCTTTCCGACAGATGGGCCCTGTGCGTATGGCCGAACAGCGCGGCGGCCGCGCCAGCCTCGCGGGCCCGGGCGCACAGGGGGGTCAGCGATGCTTTTACGCGGTGCGTGTGCCCATGCGTCAGCAGGAGGCGCACGCCCTCAAGGTCCAGCAGAAGCTCGCCGGGGGCGTCGCCGAAAAAGGGGTCGCAATTGCCGCGCACCGCGACGACGGGCGCAACGGCGCTCAGGACAAGCGCGTCCCGGATGTGGTCGCCCAGATGGAAGATATAGTCGGGCCGAAGCGTCCTCACAGGGGAATCGTCCCTTGCGAGGGCTTCCAGGCCCGACGTTTGCCCGTGGCTGTCGGATACGACGAGGATATTCACGCGCGCGACCTCTTTTTCATATAAATGGAGAAGAGCGGCAATGACTCTATCACGCGGAAAAGGGGGTACATTCTTTTGAAAAACAGTTTTGAGCAAACGGCCAGGGAGATCCTCGGAGAGGAAACCGCCAGAAAGCTGGACATGAAGGCGCTCGGCGCGCTGATGGACAGCCCGGAGGGAAAGGCGCTGCTGCGGCAGTTGTCCGGGCCGGGCGGCGACGCGCTGAAAAAAGCGGCGGCCAACGCGGCGGACGGCGACAAGGGCGCGGCCCAGCGGTTGTTTTCCAGCCTGATGAGCTCCAGGGAGGGCCAGACGCTGGCCAGGCAGGTCATGGAAATCAACAAGAAAAAGTAGCGGAGCCCAGCCGCCGGAGCGGCGAGAAGGCAGGTGTTTTGCGTGGACGGGATGGAAAGTAAAATCCAACGGATTTTGAACGACCCGGAGGCGATGGGCGCGGTACTGAGCATGGCCCGAAGCCTTGGCGTGTCCGGCGCCCCGTCCGTCCCGTCCCCAACCTCGGAGCGCTCGCGGCCGGCGCCGGAGTCCGGTGATTCCGGACCGGGAGGTCTCGGAGCGGAGGGTTCCGGACCGGGAGGTCTCGGAGCGGGAGGTTCCGGGTTGGAGGGCCTGTCTGAACTGCTGGGGAGCGCGGACCCGGCGACGATGGGTAAGCTGCTGGGGCTGCTGGGGGAATACACGCGGGACGACGATCGCCGCGTGCTGTTCCTGAAAGCGCTGAAGCCGTATCTGCGCCCGGAACGGGCCGGAAAAATCGAACGGGCCGGCCAGCTGGTGCGCCTCGCCCGGACCGCCGGAAAAGCGCTGGAATCGTGGAATGAGAAGTAGGAGTTGATGCCGTTTGTACAGCCGGTATCCGTTATACGAAGAACGGCCGGAGGGCCGGACGCAGATCCGCACCCCGCCGCCCTCCCGTTCGGCCCGCCCCGCCCGCGAAGAACGGGAGGAACGGGGCCGAGGACACGAACCGGAGCCTGAGCGCGTCCCTCAAAAGGGCATTTTCGGCTCTTTTGAGGGGATCGGCGGATTGCTGCGCGGCCTCAAACTGGACTGGGATTCGGGGGACATCCTGCTGATTTTGATCATTCTGTTCCTGTCCGCCGAAAGCGACGACACGGAGATCGTCATTTTGCTGGCGCTGCTGCTCATCGGCCTGTAATCTTGACCGTCCCTTCCGGTTGGGTGAAGTATCCGTCGCCGGGGTCGCCCTCCCGATAGGCGGTCATTTCCATGCAGTAGACAGGCCGGGTAGGGTCCGGATCGTCGATGTCGTAGAAAAACGCCTGATGCAGCAGGCCCGTCTCCTCGCTCAGCAGATAATGGCCGATATACAGCTTCTCCCGGGTGTTGACGACCAGAAAACGGCCCTGTTCGCCGGTCTCATAGTCGATATAGGTGATCGCGCCCTCCGGCAGGTTCAGCAGATTCTCGTATGTGGGCACGGAGCAAAGCTCGTCCGCCGATTCCGTGCCGCGCGCGCCCTCGTAAATCACGCCGATCATGTCCCCGCGGGCCTGGGAGGTCCAGCGGAGCTGGCGTTCCGGGTTCATCAGGTAATAGTAGTCAGGCGTCGGAAGCACAGGGCCGGACAGATCAACATCGCCGGAAAATTCCATCACACCGTACAGGTCGCCCCGCACCGCCAGACGGTAGGTGCGCGACACGCCGCCGCCCGCCCAGAGCCATTGCACGCGGATGTCGCAAAGGTACGCGCGGGACCGCGAGAGCGTCTCGATGACCTGCGGCGCGGTCGCCGGGTCAAAGCCCAGCGGGCGGTAGGGCGGGAAGCTGATCATGGGCCTGGGGATGTCGCCGTCGGGGCGTCCCGTTTGCGCGTCCTTCGGCGGAAGCTCGATCGGCGGGCGGTCCCGCCCGGCCCAGCCGGACAGGAAAAAGCTCGTCAACAGCGCGCCGACCATCAGCAGCGTGATCGTGACCGATAAGACGGTGATCTTTCCTCGGCTCATCATTCCCCTCCGTCACGGGCCGCGCCGAACTCGTCGGGCGGCTCGGCCCGCAGGCCGGATTTCCACAGCAGGTATCCCAGGATGCGTTCAGCGGCGCGCCCGTCGCCGTAAGGGTTGGCGGCCTCCACCATGCGCTCGTACAGCACCGGGTCGTCCATCAGCCCGCGGGCCAGTTTGACAATGTTTTCCTGTTCGACGCCCGCCAGCAGGACGGTCCCCGCGTCAAGGGCCTCGGGGCGCTCCGTCTCGCGGCGCAGGACCAGTACGGGCTTGCCCAGCGCGGGCGCCTCCTCCTGCAAGCCGCCGGAGTCCGTCAGCACAAAATGACAGCGCGCCATCAGCTGGTGCATTTCCTGCACGTCCAGCGGGCCGGTCAGATAGATGCGCGGCTGATCCCGCAGCAGGGAATAGACCGTGCCGCGCACATTGGGACTGGGATGCACGGGCCACACCACCTGCAGCTCGGGATAGAGCCGTGTGATTTCCAGCAGGGCGCGGCAGATATTTTCCAAAGGGCCGCCATAGTTTTCGCGCCGGTGCGCCGTGACCAGCACGGTCGCCTTCTGGCCGTCCAGTATACGCTGGAGCATCGGCGAGGCAAACACATAGCCCGGCAGGACCGTCTGGTTGATGGCGTCGATGACCGTGTTCCCTGTGACAAAAATGCCGCCGCGGACGCCTTCGGCCAGCAGATTGGCCTTGTTTTGGCGCGTAGGGCAGAAGTGGTATTCCGCGATGCGGCTGACCAGCGTGCGGTTGATCTCCTCCGGATACGGCGAATAGCGGTCATAGGTGCGCAGGCCCGCCTCCACATGGCCGACGGGAATTTTTTGATAAAACGCCGCCAGCGCCGCCGCCAGCGCGGTGCTGGGATCGCCGTGGCACAGCAGAATCGACGGCTTTTCCTCCCGCAGGATGCGCTCCAAGCCGGTCAGGGTCTTGGTGGTGATGGCGGTCAGGCTCTGATTGGCTTCCATGATGTCCAGATCATACTTCGGGCGTATGCCGAACTGCTCCAGCACCGGCGGGAGCATGTCCCTGTGCTGGCCGGTCACACAGCATACAGACTTGATTTCCGGACATTGCGACAGCAAGCGGCAGACCGGAGCCATTTTAACGGCCTCCGGCCTTGTCCCGAAAACAGAAAGAACCTTAAGCATGGCCGTCGTCCTCCGGTCGGGCGGCGGGCAGAGCCGCGTCCCGCGGCGGGCGGTCCTCCGGGTCTTCGCCCGGGGGCGTCCCGCCGTTGGCCCGCGGCCGGGAAATGCGGCTCCACAGCACCAGATAGCCGATGGCCACCATCGCGGCCATGATCAGCAATACAAGAATCGCGCGAACCTCGCCCAGCGTCGTCAGCACGACGGCGGTGATGCCCATCACGGCGGAAATGGCGTACAGCAGCGCGACGGCCTGTTTCTGCGAAAAGCCCATATCAATCAGACGGTGGTGCAAATGCCCGCGGTCCGCGTGCGCGGGATTGGAGCCTTTCAGCAGCCGGCGGAACACCGCCACGACGGTATCGAAAATCGGCAGGGCCAAAATCAGGAACGGGACGGCGAACGAAATGATCGTATAGACCTTGAACAGGCCCTGTATGGACGCCGCGGCCAGGATAAAGCCCAAAAACGTCGCGCCCGTGTCGCCCATAAACATCTTGGCGGGATGCACGTTAAACGGCAGAAATCCCAGACAGCCTCCGCTGAGAGCGGCCATGATCAGCGCGATCTCCGGACGCTGCATCGCCAGGGCGATGATCAGCAGAGACAGGGAACCGATCAGAGACACGCCGCAGGCCAGCCCGTCCAGCCCGTCAATCAAATTGACGGCGTTGGTGAGGGCGACAATCCACAAAATCGTGATCGGGGCGGACAGTATCCCCAGATGGATCTGGGCGGGCCCCACGGGGATCGGGTTGGAGAACACCTCGATGGTCAGGCCGTGCAATACGGCGACCAGCGCCGCCGTGAACTGGAACAGCAGCTTGACGAAGTAGTGCAGGCGGATCACGTCGTCGATACAGCCCAAAACCACGATGATGACCGCGCCGATCAGGATGCCGCGCAGCTGCGCGTCAAGATCGGCAAACAACAGCATCGTGACGATGAAGCCGGCGAAAATCGCAAGCCCCCCCAGACGGGGCATGGGTTTTTTATGGATGCGCCGCCCGTCGGCCGGAACGTCCACCGCGCCGACCAGCGCGGCAAAGCTGCGGCACAGCGGCGAGACGAAAAACGCGACCAGCGCGGCGGCCGCGCAGGCCAGCGCGATAAACGGGATGCCCGCGGGGTCGATCCATCTGGCTAACATGAGGCGCCCCCCTTCGCCGGGCGGCCGGTCAGTCCGACGGCCTGCCACACGCGGGCCAGGGTTTTGGCGGCCATCGCCTCCGCCCTCGCCGCGCCGTCCTCCATCAGCGCGTCCAGCTGCGCCGGGTCGTCCGTGTAGGCGCGGATGCGGGCCTGCACCGGCCCCAAAACAGCGTTGACGGCTTCCGCCACGGCGGGCTTGAGTACGCCGTAGCCCTGCCCCTCAAAGTCCCGCTCGGCCTCCTGCGGGGTTTGGCCCGTACACATCGCGTACAGGCTGAGCAGGTTGGACACGCCCGGCTTGGCGGCGGGGTCGTAGCGCACGGAGGCCTCGCTGTCCGTGACGGCGCGCTTGCACTTTTTCATCACCGTGTCCGCGTCGTCCGCCATCGAGAGGTACGCGCCGGGCAGGGGGTCGGACTTGTCCATTTTGCGCGCGGGGTCCAGCAAACTCAGCACCTTTCCGCCGATCGGCGGGATCACCGGCTCCGGGACGACGAACACATCGCCGTACAGGCCGTTAAAACGCTCCGCAATATCGCGGCTGATTTCAACATGCTGTTTTTGATCCTGCCCCACGGGCACGACATCCGAATCGTACAGCAGGATGTCCGCCGCCTGCAAAACGGGATAGTCAAACAGTCCCACATTGACGTTTTCAGGCCGCTTCAGGCTCTTTTCCTTAAACTGCGTCATGCGGCTCAGCTCGCCCTGCATGGTGTAGCAATTGAGAACCCAGGTCAGCTCGCAGTGCTGCGGGACCTGGCTCTGGACAAACAGGAGGGACCGCCGCGGGTCCAGGCCGATGGCCAGCAGCAGGGCGTACAGATACCGCGTCCGTTCCCGCAGGACATCCGCGTCGAAACGCTGAGTGATGGCATGAAGATTGACGACGCTGAATACGCAATCATAGTCGTTTTGCATCGATACCCAGTTTTTCAGCGCTCCGAAGTAATTTCCCACGGTCGGCACGCCGGAGGGCTGGATGCCGCTGAAAGCGCGTTTTTTCATAGACTCACCCACTGTATTGTAAAATGATACCGGTTAAGCGGTTACAGACTCGTCCAGGGTTTCAATCAGGCGGGCGCAGCCGGCGCCGATCTGCTCGAGGGAGGGCAGGGAGAAGTTCAAGCGGATGGCGGAGAGGGAGCGGCTCTCGTCGGCCAAAAAGCTGGCTCCGGGAACGGCGGCCACGCCCTTTCGGGCCATCCGGCGGCAGAACTCCAGGCCGTCCAGGCCGTCCGGCAGCTCGCACCAGAGGAAGAGCCCGCCGTCGGGCACGCGGAATTTCAGGGCTTTACAGGCGCGCAGCGCGTCCGCCATGCGGTCGCGCTTGGCCCGGTACAGGCCGCGGCAGCGTTCGATATGCCCGTCCAGGTCGCGCGTGGTGATGTATTCATGCACAAGCATCTGGAAAAACAAATTGGAATGCACGTCGGCGACCTGCTTGGCGACGGTCAGCTTGGAGATCACCGCCGCGGGCGCGCAGACGAAGCCCAGACGGATGCCGGGCGCGATTACCTTCGAGTAGCTGCCGCAGTAAATCACGCGGCCCTCCGTGTCCATCGACTTGATGGGGGGGACGGGCGGCCCATCGTAGCGCAGCTCGCAATAGGGGTCGTCCTCCAGCACCATCACGTTATGCTTCTCCGCCAGCGCCAGCAGGCGGCGGCGGTTTTCCGCCGGCATGGTCACGCCCGACGGATTTTGGAACGTCGGAATCGTATAAATCAGCTTCACGCGCGGCGTACTGTCCAAGGCCGCCTCCAGCGCGTCCATGTCCATGCCGTCCGGGCCGCAGGGCACGCCCTTCAGCGTCACGCCGTAGGAGCGCAGGGCGTTCAGCGCGCCGATGAAGCTCGGCTCCTCGCAGAGGACGGCGTCGCCCGCGTCGGCAAAGCACTTGGCGGCCATTTCAATGCCCTGCTGGGCGCCGCTGACGATGATCAGGTCGTCCCTCGGCCCGCCCGCGCCGAACCGTTCGCGCAGGCGCGCGGCGGTGGATTCCCGCAAGGGCGCGTACCCCTCGGAGATGCCGTATTGCAGCGCCGGCGCGGCGCGGCGGGCGAAAATATCCGCGGCGATGGCGGCCATGTCCTCCGCGGGGAAGGTCTCCGGCGAGGGGTTGCCCGCCGCCAGCGAGATGACCGACGGATCCGCCGTGACCTTCAGGATTTCCCGGATCGCCGAGGGCTGCAAGGCGGATATGCGCCGCGAGAATGAATACTCCATGATCTGCAAAACACCTGCCTGTCTTTCCTTTGGGTAGTATACCATTTCCGGCGCCTGATTGCAAGAGTGGATAGTTGACAAAATCACGGCGTCCCCGCGCGCCGGGGACGCCGTGAGGGCGGGTCCTTCGGATTACACCAGCTTTGCGATCGCGTTCAGTAAGTACGTTTCTCCCAGCCCGAAGGCGTTCATCAGCGCCTGAATCTCGTCGATGGCCCGGTTCTGGCGGCCGCCTCCGGCTTTGGCCCGGATCATCACGTTTTTGGCGGTGTGCTCGGCGGGGGTGAACTCCGGCATGTCCACCGCGTAGCCCATGCTCTCCAGCATCAGCGCGCGCAGCGTGTCCGTGACCAGCGTCGCCATCTTGTCGCGCTGGACGCCGTAGCGCAAAACCGGCTCCAGCGGCGCGCTCGTCAGGCGATGCTGTAATTCGTGCTGACAGCAGGGGGCCAGCAGCAGCGCCCTGGCCCCGGCAGAGGCCGCCCGGACGATGGCGTCGTCCGTCGCCGTGTCGCAGGCGTGCAGAGCCACCACAAAATTCGGCGTATACGGCAGCCGCGCGTCCAAAACGGACCCGGTCACAAAGCCGATCCGGTCGCTCAAGCCCAGCCGCGCGGCAATGGCCGTGCACTCGTCCAGCACGGAGCTTTTCAGGTCCACGCCCGTGACGCGAACCTGCCGCCCCACGCGGCGGAAGAACGCCTCCATCGCGAAGGTCAGATACGCCTTGCCGCAGCCGTAGTCCACGATGTCTAAAGGCTCGTCCATCGCGTAGACATCCAGCACATTGGTCATCAGCTCGATAAAGCGGTTGATTTGCACAAATTTTTTCTGGCGGCTGGGCTTGACGCGGCCCTGCGCGTCCATGACGCCCAGCGCGGACAGGAACGGCTCATGCGTCCCGTCCGGAAAAAAGTAGTTCTTCGCGCGGTCGTGCGGCTCCGCCCCGGCCGGCCCGGTATGGGAGGGCGGCTTGCGCAGGACGCTGACCTTGCCCTTCTTGCTTTTGAGGATATAGTAGTCGCAGTCCGGCGTAAACAGCACGGCGTTCTTGAACACCGCGGCGGCCAGCTCCATATAGGCCGCGCACTCGGCGGGATTGAGGTTCTTATGCGTCACCATCGTGCCGCGCCGCTCCTCGGCCTGATAGCGGTACTCTCCCTCCAGCGCGACGGGACGGATATCCACGCGGGTAATGTCAGCGTTGCCCGGCGGCGGTACGCTGAACACCGCCTTTTGCAGTGAACCGTCCTGTATCAGCCCCGATATAAGGTCCATAACGCAGCCCCCCGCCCTCTTTCATGCTCTCTTCTATTGATCCCGGTACACCGCAAGGCACGCCTTGTACATCATATAGGTATCCAGCTTGCTGACGACCTCGAACGGGGCGTGCATGGACAGCACCGGGACGCCGCAGTCGACGACCGGGATATCCCGCCGCGCCAGATAGGCCGCGACCGTGCCGCCGCCGCCCTTGTCGACCTTGCCCAGCTCGGAGGTCTGCCAGAACACGCCCGCTTTGTCCAGCACGCCGCGCAGATACGCCATCGTCTCGGCGGAGGCGTCGGACGCGCCGGCCTTGCCGCGGGAGCCGGTGTATTTGCAGATCGCCACGCCGTTCCCGAGCCTGCCGTCGTTGCGCGGGTCGGAGACCTCGGGGAAATTCGGGTCAAAGGCGTTGCAGACGTCGGCGGACAGGCAGAAGCTCTGCGCGAAGCACTCGCGCAGGGACACGCCCCGCGCCGCGCAGAGGCGGTCCATAAAGCGGTCAAAAAAGGCGCTTTGCATCCCCGTGACGCCCTCCGAGCCGATTTCCTCCTTGTCGGCCAGATAGCACACGGCGGTGTACTCCGGGAGCGGCCCGATATCGAACAGCGCGCGCAGTCCCGCGTAGGCGCAGACGCGGTCGTCGTGCCCGTAGGCGCCGATCATCGTGCGGTCCAGGCCCACGTCGCGCGCCGTGCCGGCGGGCACAAGGCACAGCTCCGCCGAGGCGAAGTCCCGCTCGGTGATGCCGTATTTCTCATGTAGCAGCGCCATCACGGCCAGCTTTACGCGGTCGGAACCCTCCGCCGGGTCGGGGCGCGAGCCGGCCAGGACGTTCAGGCCCTCGCCGGGGAACGCCTCGGCGACCGGCTTTTTCATCTGATCCTGGCCCAGATGCGGGAGCAGGTCGGTGATGACCAGCACGGGGTCGCTCTCGTCCGCGCCGACGCTGACGCGGACGGTCCCGCCGTCCGGCGTGCAGACGACGCCGCGCAGCTCCAGCGGGCTTGCCATCCAGTGGTATTTCTTGATGCCCCCGTAATAATGGGTCTTCAGCAGGGCCATGCCGCTGTCCTCGTACAGCGGGCACGGCTTGAGGTCGATGCGCGGCGAGTCGATGTGGGCGGCGGTCATGCGGAAGCCCTCGCTGAGCGGCTTCCGGCCGACGACGGCCAGCACACAGGTTTTGTCCATGCGCGTTAAATAGATTTTGTCCCCGGCCTTGACCTCCATGCCCGGCGTGTAGGGGACAAAGCCGTGCCGCTCGGCCTGAAAGACCGCCTCGGAGACGCAGTCGCGCTCGGTCTTGCCCGCGTTGAGGAAGCTCTTGTAGCCCTCGCAGTAGGCCTCCGCCAGCTCCCATTGCCCGTCGTAAAGACGTTCGTAGCCGCTTTTGCCGTCAATGAACAGTTTTTCGCGCCGCGGGTCCTTTTTGTTTTCCATGAGAGTTCCCGTCCTTTCCGGTTATATCAATTGATGAAACGTCTCTTTCGCGCCGCGTTCCAGCGCCTCCCGGTCCCCCGTGTTTTCCAGGGCGAAATCGCAGTTTTGGGCATAGTATTCGTCGCTTTTCTGATTTCTGACGCGCTGGCGCGCCTGCTCCTCCGTCAGCCCGTCGCGCTCCGTCAGGCGCGCAACGCGGCGCTCGGCGGGGCATGTCACGGCAACGGTGTGGTTGCATAGCTGCCGCAGGTCCGTTTCCAGCAGATAAATCGCGTCCAGCACGCAGACAACCGTGCCCCTCGCGCTTTCCGCGCGAAGGCGGTTCCAAACCGCTTCGATCACATATTTGTGGGTGATGGCGTTCAGGTCCAGCAGCGCCTGCCTGTCCGTGAACACGATCTCCGCCAAGCGCCCGCGGTCCAGCTCCGCGCCGGAAAACACATCCCCGAACCGCGCGGCAATCTCCGCGCGCAGCTGCGGGTTTTGCGCTAAGGTCTCCCGGTATACCGCGTCCGCGTCGATGATCACGGCCCCCATGCGCCGCCAAAGCGCCGTGACGGTGGATTTCCCCGCCCCGCTCCCGCCGGTGATGCCGATAATCTTCATCCCATCCGCCCCCGCAATTCTTAGCTTTCCACTCTCAGCTGCCGGTCCCCCGCCGCTTTTTGCAGCCGGTTGACCACCGCCAGCCCCATGCCCTCCGGCTCCGGCACGCGGGCAAAAATCTGCTCCAGTCCCAGCGCGTCCGCCCGGCGCAGCGCGTTGAACAGCGTTTGGGCCGAATACGCAATGACGGGGAGACCCTCAAACGCCGCCGCTTCCTCCTCCGGGCACAGATCCCCGCACCGCCCGGGCCGGGCCGCCACA
>WRLJ01000028.1 GCA_009777685.1 Oscillospiraceae bacterium
AAACCTTTCCCCGAAGTTTGCAGATAACCTGCGGGACGCCGAGGTCTGCGTCCCCTACGGCGTGTGCGGCGGGGCAAACGCGGCGGGATCAGAGCAAAAATAAAGGCTCCTGCCCTGAAAAATGATTTCCCTACCCCCCATGGGTACTTGTCCGGAGAATCGGGATATACTATGCTGAATTATTGTGGAGATAAGAATCGAAAAAAGGGTTGAATAATTTGGATAATATGGTATAATACCCAATTAACATCCAGTCCAAATATCGACCGCACACCCATTCCCGAAAGGATCCGAGGTGCCAAGATCATGCCCAGGGACTACGGCAAATGCATTGTTCTCATTTATGACGATGCAAAAAACCAGCTGGCCGGCGTCGAAATCGCGGAACACGATGACGTGGAAAACCGAATCAAGGTACACGGTCTGCCCCGTCTGCCTACCGAAACCGTATATGAGCTGTTGATTTTAACAGAACCAACGCCCCGCGCCTATAAGGGCAGGGTCCACAACTACGACAGGCATACGATTTTCAGCCTTTATCGCGGCCAGGATTCCGAAAACCGCCAGGAGACCCGGTATGCCATTGACGCTGCCGCGCGCATTGAAAGCCTGGTTTTTGACGGAACGCTGTATCCGCTGCACACACCGCTGGAGGCGCGGCTCGTCAATATAAGCACCGGCGGGATGCGTATCCGCACCCGCTTCAACGCCCTGTTTGACGGCAACCGGTTTCAAATAAAAATAAAAATCAAGGACACCGATAAGCTGTTGATTTCCGATGTGGTTTATCGCAAGGACACGCCGCCCGATTCCTCCGAATTCGGCTGTCGTCTGGTCCGCGAAGGGATTTGAGCCGTGATGGAAAAAAACGCTCCGGTTCCGGCTTCCATAAGCCTGGTGCCCGCCTCGATCGGGCTTCTCTTCGACGGTATGGTCGCCCCGCATGATATCTACGGCGCCGACGCCAAGCTCCTGCTGATCCGCCGGGGAAACACGCTGACCCAGTCCAGAATTGAGGCCCTGCGGCGCATCAGCACCGATCAGGATACCATCATGGTGTCCGCCGAAACCCAACGGCTGATGCTGGAGCATTCTCTTGCGTGCAAAATCGAAAGCCAGGCGGCGCTGGAGGAGGAAACCGGCTATACGGAGATCAAGGATGAAACGCTGACCCTGCTGCAAGACATCCAGCATACCGGCGCCGTGCCGAAGGGGACCATACGCGAAATCTCAGACGGGCTTTCCAGCCGGCTGGAGGGCACAAAGCCGGATGTGATTCTGGACCTGGTCAATTCGCTCGCGCCCGTGGACGAGTACCTTCAGCGCCACTGCATCAACGTCAGCCTGCTCAACGGTCTGATCGGAAAATGGCTGGACCTTCCGAAGGAAGAGATCGAATGGCTGGTCCTGGTCGGGTTGCTGCATGACTGCGGAAAGACGTCGTTTCCAACGCAGATATTGAGCGCGCCCCGGCCGCTGGCCGTCGCGGAGTTCGAGGTCCTCAAAATGCATACCGTCCACAGCTACGACCTGCTGACCGATTTTCCCGAAAACGTCCGGCACGGGACCCTGGCGCATCACGAAAAGTATTGCGGCCAAGGCTATCCCAACGGTCTTTCCGGAGAGAGCATCTCGTTAATGGCGCAGGTCACGGCCGTCTCCGACATCTACGACGCCATGGTTTCGCGCCGCGCGTACAAGGCCCCGCAAAACCCTTTCTCCACCCTCACACAGCTCAGCAACATGAAAGCCACGGAATTGTCTCCCCTGATCGTCGATACCTTCATCCAAAACATGCCCAAGGAGCTGATCAACAAGCCGGTCAAGTTGTCCAACGGCAGCGTGGGCCTGATCCACGCCTTTGACCTGGACGACCCGGAATATCCCCACATCCGGGTGGGCGGCCAGGTGATTAAAAGCACGAAAGAGCTGTTCTGCGTGTCGATGTATCACGAGGAGGATATCGCGTCAACGTGAGAACCAGCCCCATTCCGCCATCTGCTTGACCAGCATCGCCCCGAACGGCGTCAGGATCATGCCCGGCACGCCCCACAGCCGGAAGCCGGCGTACATGCTCATCAGCGTCAGCAGCGGCGGCAGGCCGATCTGGCGGCCCACCAGCTTCGGCTCCGTCAGGCCGCGCACCAGTGAAACGACCGCGTACAGCGTCAGCAGCGCCGCTCCCCTGACCGCCTGGCCGCTGAGGAAGGAATAGACGGCCCACGGCAGCAGCACCAGCCCGATGCCGATGACCGGCAGCGCGTCCAGCAGCGCCGTGACGCCCGCGATCAGCAGCGCGTACTCCGCCCGGATGGCCAGCAGACCGGTAAACAGCAGCAGGAACGTGAAAAAAATCAATATCACCTGTGCCTTCAGCCACTTGCCCGCCGTCAGGGTCAGGTGGTTTTTGATTTTCAGGACGCGCTCCCGCGCGCGTTCCGAAAACGGCCGCATCAGCCGCGCGGTCAGCTTGGGATATTCGCAGGAGATTAAAAACGTGCTGAGAACCGCGGTAAAGAGGAACAGCACGGTTTTCGGCAGGCCCGCGGCCAGCGCCGTGATCAGCGCCCCGGCGCGCGCGTAAATTTCCCCCGGTATGGCCGACCCGCCGGCCAGAAAACGCTCCAGCGCGGCGCGCAGGATGTCCTGCATCGCCAGCGGCGCGGCCTCGATCCAGATATCCACGCGCCCGCGCCATGAGCCAGCGATATCCGGCAGGCTGGCCATCAGCCCCGGCAGGGCGGCCACCAGACGGTTCAGCTCCCCCCACAGCGCGCTGATCAGCGCCGCCCCCAGCGCCGCCAGAACGCCCACCGCCGTCAGCGTCAGCGCCCCCGCGCACACGGCCCTCGGCAGCCGCAGGCGCGCCGACAGCAGGCGCACCGGCTTTTCCATCAGCCGCGCCAGGCCCAGGCCCAGCAAAAACGGCATCACCGGCTCCAGCAAAAAGCGCAGAAACAGCCACACCCCCGCGATGAGCGGAATGGCTATGGCGGCTTTGCGCAAAATCACGGCGTATTTTTTGTCCGGCAAGGCACGACCTCCCCCGGTGGCGGGCTTTTGAAACAGCATAGCACCCCGGCGGTGTCGAAATCCGGCGCAACGGGACCCTTCTTCCCCCTTTCTTCCCGAACGCCGGATTCTCAAATTCGGGAAGCAATTCCGGCGCACGCACAGGCCTCATTGCTTCCCTTTATTTTTCTTATATTCCATTTTCATGTTCTCAAATCTGGGAATTTGCTTTACCATCTCCCTAAGTACCCAACGACCCCTCCTCGATTTCCACCGCCATTTCCTCGTCCGCGGCGTTGATTTTGCCCCGCCCGAGCAAATCCCGGAAGCTGTCCAGCAGGCGCGGCAGAAACGGGCTTGCCACAGGGTAGATCAGATGCGCGTCGACGAGGCCCGTCCCTACCCCCATGCGGAAATGGAGCGGGAACTCCGCGGGGCGGCCGGACAGGTCCGGACCGTCCTGCGTGAGCTTTTGCATCAGCGAGGCATAGAATTCCTCCCAGTGCCACGCCGCCACGGCGACGCGCCGGTACGGCCTCCCGTCCGGCCGCAGTGTACACAGCTGGGCGTATACGCCCGGAAAGGTCTTATATTCCAGCGGCTCGCCCAGTAAAACCGGAAACCACGCGATATCACAGCCCGCCTCCGCGAGCGCGGCGAACACCTCCAGGCGCGCGCGGGCCGTATAGGCCGTCAGCGGGATTTGCAGGACGCGCGCCCCGGGCCGCACCATGCACGCGCCCTGCGCGAAGGCCTGCATGTCCTGCGGCAGTGCGCCGGTCACATACCGCCCGGGGATGTAGCCCAGCCGCCCGCTTTCGCTCAGCGCGCCGGCCGCCGCGCCGCACAGGAACGCCGCCTCGCCGGTATTGCCGTAATAGGTGGACAGCACCTTATGCCCCGCCCCGGCGGCGCACAGTAACACTGGCGTCCCGCGCCGCTCCAGCGCCACGCGCAGAGCCGCCGGCTCCATGCGCGCGTCGGCGGCAAACAGAATGTCAGGCTTTGCCTCCGCAACGGCCTTGGACAGCACGGCATAGGCGTCCGAGGCGTCATATTGCGTGTAGTACTGGCGGATTTTCATCTGCGGATACTCCCGCTCAAGCCGCAGGCGTCCGGCGGCGTGCGCCGCCGGCCAGAAGCCGCGCGGCGTCCCCGCGCAGACAAAGGCCGCCGTCAGACGGTTGGATTTGGGCAGCAGCGACGAGAGCCGCGCGCGCGAGGCCATGTCCTCCGGATCGCTGAGGACCGTTTGCGCGGCTCCGTCCGGGGAGGCGTACAGCGGCCCGCAATTCCGGATATTCAGCATCAGCTCTTTCTCCGGCGTCTCCAGCGGGAAGCCGTAGAGCCGCACATATCCGGCAAACGCGTCGCCCGTGGTCAGCGGCAGGTCCGTATAGCCCGATGCGTGATAGGCCCGGCGGAACCGCTGGAAGCTCTCGCGGAGCAGGGTTTCGGCGGCGTTCTTCGTCTCCGCGCCGGAGGCAGGCGCTTGGGACGACACAGCCTTTCCGGCCAGCCCGAAAAGCTCGGTGTAGGTCCCGAAGCGGCTGAACCACAGGTGGCGGATGGGCCGCCGCCGGTCCGGCCCGGCCAGCTCGTAAAAGACCTTCACCGCCTCCTCCGGCGAGTCGGCCGGCGGCAGCAGCCGGGTCACATGCGCCGCGTAGCCGTAGGCGTCCATAAAATGCAACACGCTGACGCGCTTGTTGCCCTCGCGTACATAGTACCAGCCGAGATATTCATAGACCTGCACGGGCTCGCGCAGTCCCTCGTCCAGATGCGCCGCCAGCACGCCGCGCCACTTGCCGGCAAACTCCGAGTCTTCCTCCAGCAGCGGCATGAAATTGCCGGCCAGCGCGGTCTGCCGCCCCGCCGAATAGGTCCCGCGGATTTTCTTCAGCGGAATTTCCATCAGCCCCAGCGTGATCTCCTGGGCAAACTCAAGCCGGCCCTCCTCCAGCAAGGGAAGGAAGCCCGACTCGCTTTGACCGCGTTTTTCGGAAACGTACCGGCGGCCCGAGCGACGGGCCTGCCGGTAGCTTTCCAGAAGCTCCGCGTGAGTGGATATCATATCGCGCGCTTTACTTTCCGATGTTGGTCACAAACATTCCCAGGGCGTTCTGGCTGATCTTCGCCGCTTCCAGCGCCTGCTCCATATAGGCGTTGAAATTTTCCTCCGTCATGGACGCCCCGGCCTGTTCCCGCCATCCCGTCAAATCCTCGTGCCGGCGGACATAGTACATCACATGGAAGCCGTATACCGTCTCCACGACGCCTGTCTCGCCGGGCCGGCGCGCGGGGTCAATATACCAGTCCCTGAACGGCTCCACAAACGGCGTAAACTTCGTCAGGTCGGTGTAGACGCCGCCGTCGGTGACCTGGCCGTTCTGGTCGTCGGAGTGTTCGTTGGCCAGCTCGCCGAAAGATTCCTCGGTGGCCTCGCCGTCCCGCCACTCCTGCAAAATATCCTCCGCGCGCCGCAGAGCCTCCTCGCGCTCCTCCTCCGTGGGTTCCCGTGAGGAGCCTTCGGCAAACATCGCCAGAATGTGGCGCACGTCATGCAGAGCGCCGTCGTCCCGCTCCCGCGCGATAAAGGAATAGACCGTGATGCTTTGGTCCTGCTCAAAGCTGTCCTTGTCGCCGGAGCTACGGTCCAGAGCAAAGAGCCAGTCCGCCGCCTCCGGATTGGTGATCCGGCTGTATTCCATCAGCGTATAGCGGGTGTTCAGCGGGGCGTCGTGGTCATGATCATGATCATCCTCTTCCGGCTCCGGCGCGTACTCCTCCGTGAGCTCTTCATAGCGCGCCGCGTATTCCACGGCCAGCGCGTTGAACGAATCGGGCGAGGAGACCTTCTCCAGCAGTTCGTCCGCCAGAGCCTTGACCGCCTGATAGTAAGCCTCCGCCTGTTCGTCGTCCCCCTCGGCGAGGACGCCGTTCATCGTCAGGGACTCGTAGGTCACGCGGTCAAACTCCGTGCGATTTTCCGCGTAGTAGTCGTCGAGCTGGGCGTCGGTGTAGGTGTAGCTCTCCGTCTTGACCGTGACCCAGCGGCCGGCCAGACGCTGACGCTCCAGACAGCGCCGCAGTATCTCCGGCGTCAGCCCCTGCCGCCCGTAGTAGGCGTCCAGATAGGCCTGAAGGGTCATCCCCCAGCTGGCGGCCTCCTCCGTCAGGTTGCGGAGGGCCGTGTCGATCAGCTCGTAATCCTCCTGCGAAAGCGCCACACCCGCGCGCTCCGCCTCGTTACACTGGATCAGCAGGGTCGTAACATTATCAACGGTCATTTCGTTGATATAGTCCGCCCAGGACTCGCCGCCCAGATCCTGCGACTTCAGCGGCAGATTCGGGTCAAAGGCCATGCCGTACTGGGCCCACATGCTGTAAACGTTCCACTTGGTTTCGGTGAAGAAATAGTTAAACTCCGCCGGAGTCACCGAATGGCCGTCCACTGTCAGCACAGGCAGGCTTTTGTGCAGCGCGCCGCTGCCGTAGAAAATGATGACCGCGGCGAACAGCGCCAGCACGGAGCCGACGACGATGCCGATGATTTTGCCGCGTCCCTTTCCGGAGTCGCTGCGATTCCTTTTGATCGGTTCGAGGCCGCCCTCCCGCTGTTCCTGGCGGCGCTTTTTTTCGCGTGACGCGCTCATGGTTTTCATTCCTCCTGAATCTCTCTACGCAAAATGCGTTTCATCTATTGTAATCGAAACGGCTTGGTTTTACAATAGGTATATGCGGATTTTCACATAATCTCTATAATAAAGGAGCCGACGGCGCCGGCCGGACGCTCCGGAAGGAGCCGATTCCCATGACAGACACAGCGCTTTTGACCCTCGCCGAGGCGGCCCGCGCGCGGGCCTACGCGCCGTATTCCGGCTACAGCGTGGGGGCCGCCGCCCTGTGCCGCGACGGGCGCGTCTACACCGGCTGCAACATCGAAAACGCCTCCTACGGCGCGTGCCTGTGCGCCGAGCGCGCCGCCCTCGCCGGGGCGGTGAGCGGCGGAAACCGCGAGATCGTCAAAATCGCGGTCGCCGGCTCCGGCGACGGGCTCTGCACCCCCTGCGGCATTTGCCGGCAGGTCATTTCCGAGCTTTCGCCGGAATGCCTGGTGGTTTGCGGCCGCCGAAGCCCGGCAGAAGGCCCGGCGGAGCCGGCGGCTCAAAAGGACCGGGAGGGAGCCGTCCCCTCCGCCCTGACTGCGGAGACCCGTTCCATCCGGGAGTTTTTGCCGGACGCTTTCGCGGGAAATATGCTTGCCAGCCCCCCGTGACGGGAGTTTATTAGAAACGTAACACGGTGAGAAATTGTGTCTACGGCGCGGGAATTTCAGGTGTTTCGACGGATTTCAGACTGTTTTTGCGGCTCGGCTTGTGCAACATGCCCGCCGCGCCGGGGCCTGTTGTATGCCTTGCACAAGAGATTCGGTTTTTCCACAAGGATTTCAGGCAATGTGTCCAGAGTAGCAATGTGGTTAACAAAACGCAAATTCTCGATTTTGGGAATTGTATATTGTATCCACTATTTGTCTTTTTATGGTATTTCGAGCGGGTGTAAATAATTGTTTCTCATTTTTGATTATTTCCGTTTGTCTTCCGATTTCCGCCGCCAAAGCCCGGAAGACAACCACGTCATCAGAGTTTCTAGGAAACCCCGTTTTTTTCGTGGTTGCCGATGGATTGATGATTACGGGTATGGTTGAATGCGCGGGCGCACGGAAAACCCACGGCGCGCCGGGGGCGTCGCGCCCTACGGTTTGTGCGGTTGGGGGCGAACGGGGTGCATGGGTAAACACGGGCGGCAGATTGCCGCCCCTACAACACCGTAACATCTAAAATTTTACGCCGGTTGCAGGGGCGACCGTCCCGGTCGCCCGCGGACGCCATATATGGCGTCCCTACACATACGTCATATTTTAGATGACGTGGCGTAGCAGGGGCGGCCGTCATGTTGTAGAGGTTCCGTTGCAGCAGGCCACCCGTTTTGCGTCCGTCCGCCGGCGCCCGAGGTTCTCATGTTTGAGAATCTCGGGCGCCGTTTGACATTCCGGATTTTCCGGGCGCGGGACTCAATCCTCCCGCGCCTTCACGAACAAAACCACGGCGGAGCTTCCGGTTTTGCCGTCCGTGACATAGGCGTACACATACAGCGTCTGGGCGTCCGCGGGACGCTCGAGGGCGGCAAACAGCCCTGTGGAAGTCCACTCGCCCGGCGGGCCGTCGTCCCAGCGGACCGAGAAATGGAGCGTCCCGTTCATAATCGGGTTTTCCCACAACAGGAAGATGCTTTCGCCCGCGGGCGTCAGGCTGATCTCCGGTAAACCGAGGGCGTCCATATCGCCGTAAAGGGTAAAGCTCTCCGCCGCCTCGGGCACGCCGGCCGCGTAATAGAGGACGGTGCAGGAATCCATCATCGGCCCCGGCAAAAGAAGCGGCAGGCGGATAGGCCCTGCATACAGCGCGGGCGCCGCGCCATTCAGACTGTACAGGATTTCAACGTCCTCCCCTGTATACAGATGCAGAGAGATCTCTTCCCCGTAGGGAAGGCGAGCGCCGTCGCTTAAACTCCACAGCACAGGGATTTGCGGCGAGCCGCCGCCGTCGTCTGGGTCCGGATCGAGGTCCGGGTCCGGGTCTGGATCGGGATCGGGGTCCGGGTCTGGGTCTGGGTCCGGATCAGGATCAGGGTCCGGGTCTGGGTCCGGATCAGGATCAGGGTCCGGGTCGGGGTCGGGGTCTGGGTCTGGATCAGGATCAGGGTCCGGGTCCGGGTCTGGGTCCGGATCAGGGTCCGGGTCTGGCTCCGGCTCTGGCTCTGGCTCCGGCTCCGGCTCTGGCTCTGGCTCCGGCTCTGGCTCAGGCTCAGGCTCCGGCTCTGGCTCCGGCTCTGGCTCAGGCTCTGGCTCTGGCTCCGGCTCAGGCTCTGGCTCAGGCTCTGGCTCTGGCTCTGGCTCAGGCTCTGGCTCCGGCTCCGGCTCAGGCTCAGGCTCTGGCTCCGGCTCCGGCTCTGGCTCCGGCTCAGGCTCAGGCTCCGGCTCAGGCTCCGGCTCTGGCTCCAGCTCTGGCTCCGGCTCTGGCTCCGGTTCAATAGAGCTTGTATACGTCAGATGAATCTCGCTGTTCAGATACCCGCCGGCGGTGACAAACACACTCAGCCGGTTTCGGCCGGCCGGCAGCGGGAACGGCTCTTCGTACCGCTGATAGCTCTGCTCCGGATAATCAAAGCTGCACAGGATTTCCGCGCCCGCGGCGGGGGAGGAAAGCGTGATTTCCAGGCCGGATACAAGGGTCTGGCCCGCTTCGCCGTGCGGGACGCCGTTAATGTACAATCCCGCCGCCGCCTGCTCCAGCGCGGCCAGCGCGGAATGGAACGCCTCGCCCAGCGCGGCCCTGTCCGCGTCCGGGCCGGCGTTTTCCACGTTATGATACGCCTCGCCCAAAGCCCGCCATGACGTTTCGGTATAGACAAGCCCGTCGCCCAGGCCCCGGTAATGGCCGTCCGCTTCCGGCAAAACGCCGGCGCCGTACATATACGCAAGGTTCAGCAGCGGAGGCCTCCAATCCGGTTCGGGGTCGGGGTCAGGCTCAGGCTCAGTGTCCGGGTCTGGGTCCGGGTCTGGCTCAGTGTCCGGGTCTGGCTCTGGATCGGGATCGGGGTCGGGGTCGGGTTCAGGATCAGGGTCCGGGTCTGGCTCCGGATCGGGGCCGGAGTCCGGGTCGGGATCAGGGTCAGAGTCAGGCTCCGGCGGGGGCGTCCATCCCCAGCCGGGCGCGCCGCCGGGAGGCGTCGCCGCTTCGGGCACAGACGGTGGCGGCGGCTCCTCGGCGTCTGAGACAAAGCTCAAAATTTCTGAGCCGCTGTCCATCTCAATGACGGCCAGACCCGCGCCGTCCGCCGTGGTGAATTGGTTGACGACCGCCGAGACCAGAGACAGGCGGGCATTCTCCCCTTTGAGAATCACCTCGCCGATCCGCGCGTTCCGCGCGGTCAGCGAGGCGTTGTCCCGCAGGGTCAGCTGCTCCACGCCGCCCTCCATATAAACCGCGCGGCCGCCGGCGACCTCCGCGCTCCACACAACGGAGTACGGGCTGACCGTCAGGCGGAGCGGGCCGCCGGTGTGTTTCTCCAGCGTCACGCGCAAAATCGCGCAGCCGGGACCGATGTGGACGGAGTGTTCTCCACCGCCCAGCACAATCAGGTTCAGCGCCGTCACGTTCTCCAGCCACACCACGCCCTCGCCGACGCCCTGCGTAATCACCATCGTCTCCGCGGACAGGTTGCGCACCCAGCTGCCGGACGCGGTAATCGTCGCGCGGGGAACGGTATCGCCCCGCCCGTCATAGAGACCATTGGCCAGCGTCCCGAGGGCCTTGCAGATCAGCGCCGCGCCCTCCGCGCGGGTCATCAGCCGGCGCGGGAACACGCGGCCCTGCCAGCCCTCCATGATTCCGGCGGCCTGAAGGGTGCGGAGGGCGTCGGCCCCGGAATCCGGCTCGGCCTCGCCGATGTCCAGAAAGTCGACGGCCGCGGCCCCCGGCGGCAGGCGCATCGCCGCCGCGACCATCAGGGCGGCTTCCTGACGGGCAATCGGGTCATAGGCGCCGCCGGCGGGCGCGCCGGCATAGCCCAGCGCCGCCGCCAGCCGCAGGGCGCGCTCCGCCCACCCGCCGGCCGGCGCAGAGCCGAAAAACGCCGCAGATACCGGCCCCGCGTCCGGAATCTCCAGCGTGTCATATCCAAAAGACAGTTCAATCAGCCGCGCAAACTCCGCCCGCGTCAGCATCCGGTCCGGTTCGGCCAGCCCGTCGCCGCCGCCGAGGAACCCAAGCGCGTGCAGCCGCAGGATGAACGGCTCCGCCCAATGCCCCGCGGCGTCCGGAAAGAGCGGGAGGGCGGAGGCCGCGTCAGAGGCGGCAGCGGAGACGGAGACGAGGATGGACACGGACAGCGTGAAGACCGTCAGCAGAACCGTCAGCCGCCGCGCCATGCCGCGCGGACGCCTGCGGGCCGTTCCCGGAGGATTGCCTGTTTCAAGCCGCATGACAGATCGTCCTCTCTGTTGAGTTTTGTGGTAAAACAACTTGCTCTTGATCATAGCAAACCTTTTCCCGAAATGTCAACAAAAAAGTGCGTAAAACACAGAAATATTTTATTTTGGCTCTACAATTGTCGAAAAATGTTTATAAAAAGTTATTTTCATTTATTTATGTCGATGGATTTATGTCCCCGCCAGAGGACCGGGGCGGGCGCGGACTGCGCGGGAGGGATGCCGCGACAGCCCGCGCGGGCGGCCAATATTTTGTCAATGGGATTATGTCAAAAGGGCGGAGCGGCCTCCCTGATTCTCCTACATTTGATAAAAAGGAGATTTTCTGTCTGTTTTGGATGGAAGCGGAAGTCAGAACGGGAACAAAGAGGGCTTGACACCCCCGCCGTCCCGGTGTATGATATGGGTAGTTCTTAGGGGAAGCGGCCAGTTATTGTAAACTGAAAACAGACAACTATTTCAAAAGGAGGATGATCATGGCAGAGCTGAAAGGCACCCGGACGGAGGCCAACCTGCAGGCGGCGTTTGCCGGAGAATCGCAGGCCCGAAACAAGTATACATACTATGCCTCCAGGGCCAAGAAGGACGGCTTTGAGCAAATCGCGGCCTTCTTCACGGAGACGGCGGACAACGAAAAGGAACACGCGAAAATCTGGTTTAAGCTGCTGCACGGGGGCGGCGTGCCCGGCACCGCGGAGAATCTGGAGGACGCGGCCGGCGGGGAGCATTACGAGTGGACCGACATGTATCCGGCCTTCGCCGCCGAGGCCCGCGCGGAGGGCTTTACGCAGATCGCGGCGCTCTTTGAAATGGTCGCGGAGATTGAAAAATCGCACGA